>CAYUFW010000004.1:0-2727 GCA_964443915.1 uncultured Pirellulaceae bacterium | reverse complement strand
CAACGGAACGGACGAGTGATGGCCCACGCGCCCCACAGCGGATGGTCGGACCAGAAGTCGCGGATGGGATGGTCGTTGACTTGATCCAGAATCTCGCCGCGCCGATCCACACGGTTCTGACGCATCTCCTGGCGGTTCTCGACCCGTTCGGGCCGGTTGGCCGCCATCTCCCCGCGCCGCTCCGTGCGGGCTTCCGTGCGTTCGGTGCGGGCATCGCCCGCCTCGACTCGATCTTGCACTCGCCCCTCCGCCCGACCGCCCTCGGCCCCTCGGCTCTGCAGGAACTCAGCCGCTGCGCCGCCGGCCGCCCCCGCCCCGACGGCCGCCGCCACGCCTGCGGCCCCCGCCCGCGAGCCGGCCCCGCCAACAACCCCCGTGGACGGCTTGGGCATGTCGAGGAAATTGGCTAGGTCGCTTCTCGACGCCCGTGTGCCCGCGCTGGGGCGTCCCGCCGCCGGCGTCGACGGGCGACCGGCTGTGGGTGTCGACGGCCTCGCTGACGGGCCGGACGGACGACTGATGGACGGCGTCGAAGGCCGTGCCGCAGGCGCCGAAGGGCGGCTGACCGACGGTGACGGGCGACTGATCGAAGGAGCCCGGCTCACGCTGCCGCCGCGCGACCCCCCTCCGCCGCCCCGCGACCCGCCTCCGCCGCCACGGCCTCCACCCCCGCGGGCCAGCACGTCACCCGCCGCCAAGAGACACACGATTGACATCACCACCAATAGCAACGAAAGCTTTTTCATGACTCCACCTCGTGGGATTGTGTTAGCGTTCAGCTCTCAGCTCACTCCTTCGCGATCTTGACTTCATCGATGTTCGGCTGCAGTTCCCCGTCCACCATGCGGTTGACCGACTGGAGCGTGCAGGCGTTGTCATCCAGGCGGGTAACAATGTTCACGGCCGAGGACTTGCGCCCGTCGGGCAGCACGCCGCTTTGTTGGATGTACCAGTGGTTGTCCTTTTTCGTCCACGTCGCCTGGCCGAATCCACCGTCCGAATCGAAGACCCACGAGCGGATCTGCTTGGTGGACGGGTCCCACCCGATAATTTGCATCCCGGCCATGTCAATCCGGTCGCGGATCTGGATGGTGAACGAGCGTGTGATGAAATTGTTGTTCTTCGTCCAATTGCACTCGGTGACCACCGTGGCTTGATCGTCCTGATCGACCCAGCGACCGATCATCCACTCCAGCTCTTTCAGTTGTTCGTAATGCGACGGCACAGGAGCCGGCACGTCTTCCTCGGTCACGCGGTCCAGCAACCACTGGCCCTCGCGTTTGACGTAGACGGCCGTGTATTCGGACTCCTCCGGCGGCTGGTCCGGGCGAATCACCTTGGCCGTCCCCTGTTCGACAGCCACGTTTGGCGATACGAACTGGACGGAGTCCGTTTTCGCCTCCAGCTTCGCGCTCTTGGCTTCAGCAAAGATGGCGGCAAACTGCTTTTCGATCGCTTCCCGCCCAACGACTTGCTCGCCGCTGAGCGGATTCGTGTACACGGCCTCGGGCGACCACATCGCCGCCAGAGCCTTGGCGTCCCCTTGATTGAACGCGGCAACGTAAGACCCTACGGCCTTACGGATCGCCGCCTCGTCCGCGGCCTGGCGATTTGCCTCCGCCCCCATTGCCGACGCCAGCCCGCAAGCCATCATTACAGCAGTCAACAGCACCCGTTTCATGCGTTTCTCCTTCGTGTTAAAGCCCCGTCTTCAGTAGCTTGGTCTATTTCACGCCAATCGCCGCCACCAAGAATTCCATCCCTCCGATTCGGTCCATGGCACTGACTTCGACTTCGGGAGGCTCGACAGACAACTCGATATAGGGAAGCAGCCTGCGGAATCGCTCGGAACGGAAATGCTCTTCGGCCTCGTCCTGAGTGTCCCACTGCGCGAGGTACGTGAGCGAGCCTTCCTCGTCCACGTCCTGAAGCACCCGGCAGGCACGGCACCCTTTCGACACTTCCGTCGGCCCCTTCAGACATCGCAGAACATCCAGGACTTCCTGGATTTTTTCCGCAGGGGCAACAATCAGTCCACAGGTTTGCCTCATCCGGCAGCCCTCGCCTTTCGTGGCTCCTCGTCATCCGGCAACGCTCTAAGGTCGCGGCATTCGTTTGCACGGACCGTACCAAACAAAGAGATAATCGACCGTCGCGACGTAACCGTTTGTCAATCGAATAGTTACGTTTGCGGACGTGGTACTGTGCTCGCGAGACCACCTGCCCAAACGCTGGAGATTCTACGGTATTTTGGAGATACTCGTTGATGGTGACGGTCCCAGCTACGTCGATCCCATGTCAGGATGTAGCGGTTCCGGTTTCACTTCAGGGTTCGAAGTCGCTCTCGCCGGGGACGCGGTCTGACGGGTGCTGTGCCGGTCGGGGCGCGGTGGCTGTCAGCAGGCGGTTGGAGAGCTGATGCAGTTCCTTCCGGCGTTGCGGAATCCACCAAGTCAAGAACTCGTCGTGGAGACGGTTCGACTTGTCGCGCTCGACTTGCACCTGCTGCCGGGCGTAGACAACGACGTAATCGCGGTCTTCTGAGAAGTGTCTTGCGGAATTCTTCGGTGAGTAGGCATTCTGCCAAATTACAGCGGCGACGACGTTCACTTCCGCGCGCATTTGACTTGCTCGCGTCTGGGCTGCTACGAAATCTGGGGGCCTTTCTTCGGCCCTGCACTTTAGGCAATCAAATGGCGAGGGCAACCAGGGCCTCGAAGAGTGTCC
>CAYUFW010000003.1:60657-83288 GCA_964443915.1 uncultured Pirellulaceae bacterium | reverse complement strand
GACACTCTTCGAGGCCCTGGTTGCCCTCGCCATTTGATTGCCTAAAGTGCAGGATTCAGAACAGTCCAGAAAATCGCGGCAAGTCTTAGGTGGCCTTGATCTCTTCGGGACTCGCCCCGACCGAGAGCGAGACCTTGCCCCATTCCTCCGGTGCCAGTCTCTGCACAAGAACCGACCAAATCAGGTCGTTCTTCTCTTTCATTCGGCGACCATCGAACTTGCGACTGACGATGACGATGTGGACGCTGTCATCGGGTGCGTCCGACACGTCGACCAAATCGTTCGGATCCTTGAAGTAGGCATCCCTCAACGCCCCGCAGATCTTCTCCTTCAATTGAACTTCGGCCACGTTCGACCGTCCCTCAAGCATCTCGACGGAGGTGTTTTCACCGGTACTCGAGGCATTCTATCACGGCCCGACAACGGACAACAGACAGCGGGAAAGGCTCGCTCCAAGATTGGGTACCGACCTCGGTATCGCCCCCAAAGGCATGTGACGGGCCGGCTTCCGCCTCGCGGCACGGTGAGTAGCGCGCTGTTTGGCTTACGGAGTTGACCGCAGCAAACGAGCCCAATCTCCACGGCGTCAATCGTGGTTCCAGGGCTCGCCAGCCGCTTTCCTTTCCTCAACAAGGTGTTCCTCGTCGCCCTCGTCCCCGACTCCGCCTGATGCCGTCGCCGGAGCGGTCGGATCGCGCTCGATGCGGATGACTTGCGTGAACGTCTGACCGTCCGCGGCGAGCACCAGGCGATAGGCGCCCTCGGCGACCGCGCCGCCGGGTCTGGCGGGGGCGGTCGGGGAAGCTCTCCGGGCCGTTTGCGTCAAGTTCCACGTGACGCGGTGCAAGCCGGGATCGGCGGAAACGTTCAATTCGCGGACAATGTCGCCCCGGATGTCCACGATCTGTAATGTGACCTTGTCTGCTTTCTTCGGCAGGGCGTAGTAGATCTGCGCACCCGCAGGCGGGTTTTGGCCGACGAAGCGGCGGCTGGTGCGGCCGCGGGCGGACTCGCGCTGCCAGCGGACCACCGGGTCGGGGGCGTACAGCACGGCCTGGTCCGTGAAGTGTTCGGGCCTGATCTGGCGCAGGACCGAGACGTCGCAGATCCACAAGCTGCGGCCGTGCGTGGCCACGACCAGTTCGCCGCTTTCGGGATGCTGGGCGAATTCATGGATGGCGACCGTCGGCAGGTTGGCGTTCATCTTGCTCCAAGTCTGACCGCGATCGATCGAGCACCAGGCGACGAACTCGGTCCCGGCGTACAGCAAGTTCGGATTGCGCAGATCCTCGCGCAGGCAACGCGTCGAGCCCCAGGGCAGGTTGGCGCGCAGCGATTTCCACGTCTGGCCAAAGTCCTCCGAGACGAACACGTACGGATCGTCGTCGTCCGAGCGATGGCCGTCGAGGGCCACGTAAACACGGCCTTCCTCGAATCGCGACGGCTCGATCGTCGCCACCCAGCGGGGCTGCGGCAGCCCAATCCTCTTAGTCACGTCCTGCCACTGGTGGCCGCCGTCGCGCGTGACCCACACGCCCCCGTCGTCCGTGCCCACGTACAGCAGGTCCGGATTGCGCGGCGACTCGGCCAACGCCGTGGCGCTGCCCCGCTTGGTGAGCGTGATCTCCGGCGACATCACCTGCAGGTTGTCGCCACGACGGATGGAACGGAACACGTAATTGCCGGCGCACCAAAAGATCTGCGAGTTGTGCTGCGAGAGAATGAACGGCGTGTTCCAGTTGAAGCGGTACGACGGGGCACCCCTGGGGCGCTGAGGCCGGATCGGCGCACTTTGGCCGGTGCGCAGATTGCGGCGGCTCATGACGCCGTTCTGGGCTGTGAAGTACACGAGGTCAGGATCGTCCGGATCGACGCGGCACATGAAACCGTCGCTGCCGCCCACGGCGAGCCAATCCTCGTTGATCGGCCCGCTGCCGCTCTTGCTCAAACTGGGGCCGAGCCACGTGCCGTTGTCCTGCAGCCCGCCGGTCACCTGGTACGGCTGTTTGCGGGCGATTGCCACGTGATAGAATTGCCCGATCGCAGCGTGGTTCAGATGGTCCCAGTTCGCACCACGGTCGTAGGTCGCGTACAGTCCGCCGTCGGTGCCGATCAGCATGTGCCGGCCGTCGCGCGGATCGATCCACAACGCGTGTCCGTCCGCGTGAACGCCTCTGCCGAAATCGGCCTCGAAGGTCAAACCGCCGTTGGCCGACCGGTACTGCGCCACGCCCAGCACGTACACCCGCTGTGCGTCGCTGGGATCGACGCGGATTTGGCTGAAGTACATCGGCCGCGAGTTCAGGCTGTTGACGCGCGTCCACGTCTCGCCGGCATCGTCGGAGCGGTACACGCCGCCGTATTCAAAACCTCTCGATCCCTGCTGGTCCTGGGCGTTGAGGGCCTGGCCGCCCAGAGAGAAGCTGTAAGGCCGATTGGCGCCGGGCCGAGTTTCCAGCGTCGCCACGATCTCCAAGGTCGCCGCGCCGCGCCGCACCATCAGTTGCATCTGGTCGCCCGTTTTGTGCGTGCGGATTTGTTCCGCCAGGGCGGCGTAGTTGGCGATGGGCTTGCCGGCTACGGCCTGGACGATGTCGCCTTCCTGCAGACCCGCCTTCTCGGCCGGTCCGCCTTCGCTGATGGCCGTCAGCCGCGCCCCGCCCTCCGTGTCTTCGCCACGGACGCCCAGATGGACGTCGCTGGGCGGTTCGCTGCCGGAGCGACCGGAGCCCGGCCGATTCTCCAGCGTCACGACGACGGTCTTCGTCTCCTGGACGCGGGCGATCTTCAGCGTGACCTTGTCTCCCGCCTGGTGGCTGCGGATCGCGTCGATCAACTTGCCGAAATCCGACACAGGCTGGTCATCGACCGCCAAGACCGCGTCGCTCACCTGCAGGCCGGCTTTGGCCGCCGGCGCGTCGGCAACGATCTGCGTCAGCACCGCGCGCTCTTCGCGCGTCTCGCCGCTGACACCGAGCCAGAGGTTCGAGGCTTCGAGCGAGCCGGGCCGTCCGCGGAGTGTCACCTCGAATTCGCGGGTATCGCTGCCGCGTGCGGCGGCGAGCTTGATCTTGTCGCCCGGTTTTCGCGCGCGCAGCTGGTCCAGCAGGCTGTCGAATTTCGGGAGCGCTTGCCCATCGGCCTTCAGGATCACGTCGCCGATCTGGACGCCCACTTTGGCTGCCGGGCTGTCCGGCAGAACCTGCGTCACGCGGGCCTTGCCGTCGGAGTCCTGTCCCACGATGCCCAAGTAAGCCGTGGCCGGCTTGGGGCCCTTGCCGATGTTCTCACAGTCAACGACGGCGTACACGATCCGCGGGTCTTTGCGGTACCAGTCGATCCCGATGCGGCCCAACTGGCCCGTGGGCAGGCCCCGCGTCAACTTGCGCCACGTCCGGCCGCCGTCGCTCGTTTTGTACAGACCGCTGCCATACCCCCACTTGACGATCGGATCGTAGCCGTCGTTCCCATCCGGCTTGGGCACCTCGCTGCCCGGCCAACTATCGAAGGCGTCCCGCTGCCGCTGCCACGTCGCGACGATCAGCGTCTGCGAATCGGCCGGGTGCATCCGCATGTCGATCACGCCCGTGGTGTCGTCGACGTACAGCACCTTGTCCCAGGACTTGCCGCCATCCGTGGTCCGGAACAACCCGCGGCATTCGTGGCGGCCGTACAGCCGGCCGAGCGCTCCGACGTAGACGACGTTCGGATCCTGGGGATCGATCAGGATGCGTCCGATCTGAAACGTTTCCTTGAGCCCCATGTGCGTCCAGGTCTTGCCGCCGTCCACGGACTTGTAGACGCCGTCCCCGAAGGAGACCGAGTTGCGGGGGTTGTTCTCGCCCGTGCCGACCCAGACGATGTTCGCATCCGACGGAGCCACGGCCACCGCGCCGATGGAGACGGTGTTCTCCTTGTCAAACTGGTGCGCGAGGGTGATGCCGTTATTGGCTGTCTTGAGCAAGCCGCCCGAAGCCGTCGCTGCCCAGAACGTGCTGGCGTCCGTTTCGCTGACGGCCAGATCGACGATTCGGCCGCCCATGTTGGCCGGGCCGATCGACCGCCAAGCGATCGCTGGGAGCCAGGACGCGGGCAGCGCGGCTTGGGAACCGGGTTGCGGGGCCGGTCCCGTGCCTTCTCTGGGTTTCGCTGCCTGGGACGCCGTTGCGCGCCAAAGCGATTCCACTTCCTTCAGCACGTCCCCGAGTTTCCCCACAATCGCTTCGATCACGGATTCCTGCTGAGCGTCGGCCGCCGCGGACGCATCCGGCTTCTTCGGGGGCGGTTTCGGCTCGGCAGCCCGACCTGAAGTCAGATTCGCTGCCAACAGCAAAGTCAGAACTCCCGTAGACACGGGAACGAACAGCGGCTTGAGTAAGAGCATGTCACGACCCTTGGAGAGAGACGGACTCGATCCTGTTCCCGTTCTAATTCGGGGAAGGAACGACCGCAAGAAAAAATCACGCGGCTCTGCACCGATTCTGCGAATCGGCCTGGTATCCGTCTTGATCGCCACCTGGGCAGCACTGGGGCCGGGCAAGCTTCCCGTGCGATTGCCCTGAGCCCTGCTGATGGGCGTCTCGATGTGGTACGCCTTGACGCTGGGAGGGAGTTCTGTACCGGGGCCTGACTCCGGCAACTTTCTAGTGGCCATCCATCCAAAGCCAATCGTGTCGCAACGCAATTTTTCGAACGACAAGTGGATGGCTGGCGAAGTCCTTCGTGACGTCGAAACGAAATCGGACTTCAGAGTCCACCGGGGACATCGGGAGTTCGCTCAAAGGACAAGCCGACACGCAAAGCCGTCTCCGGAAGTGGGAAGAAACTGGGCGTCTGCTTCGCAAGTTGACAGGCGATCCGCGGCAGACGTCCGATGAGCCGCTCGCCGATACCAACCAGGCCATCCGTGGGCAGGCATCCATGACGAGGAGACACCCGATGCGAAAGAGCTGGCCGCCGATCGTCGCGATGGTCGTGGCCGCGTCGTCTGCGATCGCGGATGATGCGCTTCCGGTCCAGGCCGCCGGGGCGCTGCGGCGGGCGGTGAGTTTTTTCACTCAGAAGGTCGCCTCGCACGGCGGATATGTGTATCGCTACAGCGCCGATCTGGTCAAACGGGAGGGCGAGGGCCAGACCGGTCCCGACACGGTTTGGGTCCAGCCGCCCGGGACGCCGGCCGTCGGGATGACGTACCTGGACGCCTACGAGCGTACGGGTGAGGCGTATTTGCTGGACGCCGCCAAAGCCGCCGGCGAGTGTCTGCTCCAGGGCCAGTTGCGGAGCGGGGCCTGGACCGCGTCCATCGAATTCGCCCCGGAGGCCCGCAAGAAGGTCGCCTACCGCGTCGATCCGCCACGGCAGAAACGCGCCTTCAACTGGTCGACGTTCGACGATGACAAATCTCAGTCGGCGATCCGCTTTCTGAGCCGGCTCGACAAGGCGCTGGATTTCCAAGACGCCCGCGTCCATGAGGCCATCACGTTCGCACTGGATGCGGTCCTGAAGGTCCAGTTCCCCAACGGCGCCTGGCCGCAGGGCTTCCAGGAGTTTCCCGATCCGGCCAAGTATCCCGTGCTGCGCGCTGGCTACCTGAGCGCTCCGCAGCGCTGATTTCGCCAAGTGGATGTTAAACCTCGCCAGCGCCGCACGGCTGTTCTATCCCGGCGAGCTGCCTCCAGACCGGCAGACGAGCGGATTCTGGCAGGGCGATGCGGGGCACGTGATCGCGTACGAGGGACTCCGCCATACCTGGCAGGGCAAGAGCCCCTGTGCCACCGGCGACCCGCTGGCGATGAACTGAGGTCCGAAGACCGACCTCGGCCTGCACGGCTCCGGCTGCAAGCTGACTCGCGAGGGCCGGCGGACACTCGTGGACGGCGTGGTGGTCGACCGGCGGTGGGATGACTGAGCCGCTTGACCCGGGCGCGAGTTAGCGGTAAAGTGTGGCTGGTTTGAGAGTTGCGCACACAGGATCAGGATGGTGGGACTCGCAGACTCGTCCCACGCGACGTTTCGGAGTTGTTCGGCTTCTTTCACCCCAGTCCCGGCTCACCCGGAGAGGAGCATCGCATGTTGGAATACCAAGTCTCCGACGGCGTGTGCTTGCTGCGGCCGAACGTACCGCCGCTGAGTACGTTGACGATCCAGCTGCTGGAAATGCTGCGGATGGCCGTTCGGCAGGCCAACGAAGATGCCCGCGTGCAGGGAATCGTCATTCTCGGCGCGGTGGACCATTTCAGCACCGGCGCGGACATGCACTTGTTTCAGCAGATTGCCTCGACGGAAGATGCGATCCTGATATCGCGCGTGTTTCAGGACGCCTTCCAGGAAATCGAAGACTCGGCCAAGCCGGTGGTGGCCGCCGTTGCCGGCAGCGTTGCCGGCGGCTCCCTGGAGTTCGCCATGGCCTGTCACTACCGTGTGGCGGCCGTCGGCACCCGTTTCAGCATGCCGGAGGTCAATCTGGGCATCACCCCCAGCGCCGGCGGAACGCAGAGGCTGCCTCGGCTGGTGGGCCCGGTTACGGCGCTGCAGATGCTGCTCCACGCCCCCGTCGTCGAGGCGGCCAAGGCGCTGGAGCTGGGGCTGGTCGACGCGGTGGTTCCCAGCGAGCAACTGGTCGACGGCTCGCGCCAATTGCTGCGCTCGGCGCAGGTGCGAAAGACGCGCGACCGCGCCGAGAAGCTTCCGGAGCCTGCCGCGCTGGACGCCGTTTTCGCGCGCGCGGCGGAAACCGTGTCCCAGGTCCGGCCGGAAGTCTTGGCTCCGCGGCAGATCCTGGAGTGCGTCCGCACCGGCCTGGAGGAGTCCTTTGCCGCGGGCCTGCGGAGGGAACAGACGGCACTGGCCGAGTGCATGAACACGCCCGCCGCGCGGAGCAAGATTCACTTGTTTTTCGCCACGCGGCAGACCAGCAAGCTGCCGGAACTGGGAGACGCAGCCGGGGCGGCGATCGATGCCGTGGCGGTGGTGGGCGTGGGCACGAGGGGCACTGGGATTGCCCAAGCGCTGTTGGCCGCCGGGATGCGGGTTACGATCTTGGATCAGGACGAGGCGCTGGTCCAGAAGGGATGGCAGCGCATCCGCAGTGCATTTGAGAAACGCGTCGCCGACGGCAGGCTATCACGCGAGCGGGCGGAGAACATGACGGAGTTGCTGACGGCCACCAGTCGCTGGGAGGACGTGGCGCAGGTGCGTTTGGTGATCGAGTCGGTGTTTGAGGACACGGCCGTCAAGCGGTCCGTCCTACAGCGGCTGGAAAAAACCTGTACGCCGGATGCGATCCTGGCTACGAACACGTCCACCATCTCCTTGGACGACCTGGCGGCCGGGCTCGATCACCCTGATCGGTTGATCGGACTCCACTTCTTCAACCCGGCCCAACGGATGCCGCTGGTCGAGGTCATCCGCCGCGAGGCCACGCCGCCTGAGGTCTTGGCGACCGCGATCAGGCTCTGCCGGGCCGCGCACAAGACCCCGGTGCTGGTCAAAAACCGCGAGGGCTTCCTGGTCAATCGCGTGTTCCTGCCGTACCTGCAGGAAGCGTTTTCACTGCTGGAAGACGGTGCGGCCGCCCCCGAAATTGACGCGGCGGCCGTCGAGTTTGGCTTTCCCATGGGACCGCTTGCCTTGATCGATATGATCGGGCTGGATATCTTGTTGCATGCTCAGCGCGTGTTGCAGCGCGCGTTCCGTTGCCACGGCCCCATGTCGCCGATCGCGATCCGCTTGGTGCAGCGCGGGCACTTGGGACAGAAGACGGGCGCAGGCGTGTACCGTTACGCGTCCGGCAGCCACACTCCCCTGCCCAGCGACGACACGGCCGACGTCGTGGCCGAAGTCCGGGAGGAGATGCGCCGCCGACCGTGTGATATCGGCCGCAAGGAAATCACCGATCGGCTGGTTTTGCGGATGGTGGCCGAAGCGTATCGCGTGCTGGAGGAAGGCGTCGCCCGCAACGCCTCCGATTTGGACGCGGCCATGGTGCTGGGTGCGGGGTTTCCCGATTTTCGCGGCGGAGTGGTCCATTACGCCCGCGACGCCGGGATCGAGCAGGTTCGGGTGCGGCTGGAACAGTTGGCCGCCCAGTACGGCGAGCGGTTCTTCCCCAGCGAGTTGCTGAGGGGGAAAGGGTGAGAAGTGGATAAGTGGAAAAGTTAAAGAGTCGAGAAGTTAAAAGTCAAAAAGTGTGAAAGTTGAAAAGTGTAAGAGGGTCTGAGTCGAAGAGTGCAGGATTCGCACTGGAGGCGTGTGCCTTGGGATTCGGCTCTGGAGAGTGAACTTGGGTTGCGGCGCGTGGCCGCTTTGAAGAAGAACAACGGGAAAGGCAAGGTATCTCCTGATGGCAGCAACACCGGAACGTAAGGATTTCGCGGCGAACAAGCAGATGAAAGCGGTGATGGGCAAGTACTTCACCGCGTTGGGCCAAGGCCTGGCGCAGGGCAAGAAGACGGCTTGGTGTACCAGCGTGGGCCCCGCCGAACTGCTGCATTCGCTCGGCTTCAACGTCTATTTCCCGGAGAACCACGGGGCCATGCTGGGCGCGTCCAAGATGGCCACGGACCTGATCCCGCTGGCCAACGCGCACGGCTTCTCGCCCGATATCTGCTCGTATTTGACCAGCGACATCGGGTCGTACCTGAAGAACGAAACGCCGCTGCAAAAGATGGGCCTGTCCGGGGTGCCGAAGGCCGATGTGCTGGTGTTCAATACGAACCAGTGCCGCGATGTCAAGGATTGGTTCCAGTGGTACGCCCGCCAGTGGAACGTCCCCTGCATCGGCATTCATACGCCGCGCGGGACGACCGAAGTGGACGACGCCGTGCTGGACTACGTCGCCAAGGAAACGGAGGAACTGGTCGAACCGCTGGAGCAGGTCGCCGGGACGAAATTCGATATCGACCGGCTGCGGGACGTGGTCGACTTGTCCAAGCAGTGTACGCTGCTGTGGAAACAGGTGCTGAAGTCGGCCACCCACGTGCCGTCGCCCATCACGTTCTTCGACGGTACGATCCAAATGGGACCGGCCGTGGTGCTGCGAGGCACGCAAGACGCCGTCGACTACTACCGCGTGCTGGTGGACGAATTGAACCAGCGGATCGCCCAGGGCGTGGCGGCCGTCGAGGGCGAGCGACTGCGGATCTACTGGGAAGGCATGCCGATCTGGGGCAAGCTGCGGGACCTGTCCACACAGTTCCTGAATCTGCGAGCCTGTGTCGTGGCTTCGACCTACTGCAACAGCTGGATCTTCGAGGACCTGGACCCCGCCGACCCGTTCCGCAGCATGGCGCGGGCCTATTCCAGCATCTTCATTTGCCGCAGCGACGACTTCAAGGAAGCGTACATCGAGCGGATGGTCCAGGAGTACCGGGTGGACGGCATCCTGTACCACGACGCCAAGACCTGCCCCAACAATTCGAACAGCCGCTACGAATTGCCGGTGCGACTCCGCGAGAAACTCGGCAAGCCGTTCCTGACGATCAACGGTGACTTGAACGACCTGCGGCTGTATTCGGAAGAGCAGGCCCGGACGAACATCGAGGCGTTTGCCGAGCAGTTGATGCAGGCGTAGGAGAACCATGCCGTACTATTGTGGAGTGGATATCGGCGCGTCGTCGGTCAAGCTGGTGTTGATCGACCAAGACCAGCACCCCGTGGCGCGGGCCGTCCGTCGTTCGGGCATCGACTATGCCCAATCTGCCGATCGCTGCCTGGACGATGCCTTGACCAAGTACGGGCTGTCGCGGGACGAGATCCGCGGCGCCCTGTCCACCGGCTACGGCCGCAACAACGTGCGCTGGGCCGACGACGTAGCCACCGAGATTGCTTGTCACGGCAAGGGCGCGTTCTTTCACTTTCGCCAGCCGTTGACGGTGATCGATATCGGCGCGCAGGACTGCAAGCTGATCCGCCTGGACGCCGACGGCCGCCGGGTCGATTTCAAGATGAACCGGAAATGTGCGGCGGGGACCGGCGCCTTTCTGGAAGAGATCGCGCTCCGCTTGGACTTGCCCGTCAGCGAGTTGAACGGCCTGGCCGAGCAATCCACCAAGGAAGTCACTTTGGGCAGCTTTTGCACCGTGTTCACGGCCACCGAGATCCTGGCCAAGATCCGGGCCGGCGAGCGGGTCGAGGACATCGTTAAGGGCGCCTTTCGGGCCGTGATCAAGCGGGTCATCGAAATGGGCCTGGTAGACGGGGCCTTGGTGATGACCGGCGGCGTCGTGGCTCACAATCCCTTGCTGGCCAAGCTGGCATCGGAGGCGTTCGGCCGGGAAGTGCAGGTGCCTCCCGATCCGCAGTGCATCGGTGCCTTCGGCGCGGCGCTGATGGCCCACGAGAAGGCCAACGGGACGCCGTAATTCGGAGGTAGGCCGGAACAAGTCTTCGCAGTTCCGGCAAGGGTTGTGAAGTTGCGGTGCCGGAACTGCGAAGACTTGTTCCGGCCTACGGTCCTGAGAGGAACATCATCATGCTAGTCCAAGACCCTCCAGTCGAAGTCATCGACAACCTGTGGATGCTGGGCACGAACCTGTATCCGCTGTACCTGCTGAAAGGCCGCCAGGGCGGGACGATTGTCGAGGGCGGCACGGGGGCCATGGGGCCGGTCCTGCGGGAACAACTGGCCCAACTCGGGATCGCGGCGGATTGCGTCCGTCAAGTGATCGTCACGCACGCCCATCCCGATCACGTGATGGCCGTGCCCTTGTTCCGGGAGATGTTCCCCGGCGTCACGGTCATCGCCTCGGCGACGGCCGCCAAGACGTTGCAGGCGGAGAAGGCCGTGGCCTTCTTCTGCAAGATGGACGACGCCCTGACCGGCGTGCTGATCCAATCGGGCGTCGTGGGCGAGCAGCACCGCCGGCCGCCGCTGGCCGCCAACCAGATCGCCGTGGACCGCGTGGTCAAGGAAGGGGACCGCATCGAGGTGGACGAGGGCGTCGCCCTGGAGGTCCTGGAGACGCCGGGCCACAGCGATTGCAGTTTGAGTTTCTACGACGCGGCGCGGCGGGTTCTGATCATCTCCGACGCGACGGGCTACTACGTCCCGCAGTTCGACACCTGGTGGCCGAACTACTTCACAGACTACGGCGCGTACGTGCGTTCGATCGAGCGTCTGGCTGCGTTGGACGCCGAGGTGCTGTGCCTGAGCCATAACGCGGTGATCCGCGGCGCCGGCGACGTGCGGGATTACTTCCGCCGAGCGCTGGAGGTGACTCAAGCGTACCACGAGCGGATCGTGGCGGACGCCAAGTCCGGCAAACCGGCCGAGGAGATCGCGGCCGCTCTCGGCGCCGAGGTGTACCAGAAGACGCAACTCATGCCGCCCGATTTCTTCGTCAAGAACTGCGGCCTGCTGGTCAAGATGTCGCTCAAGCACGCCGCAATCGGCTGATCGCTTCGCCGCCTCCAGCCGAGTCTGCCTCCGGGCTTCCGCGCCAACAGGCGTGCCCCGCTTGTGGCACGGCTTACTTTGTTGGCCGTGCCGTCCAGGCAATCACGTCTGCGTGGTCGGCTCGGCTGGGGATTTGTCTGAGGCTCGGCTCGGCTGCGCGTGCAGCGGCGTGAGTCGGCCGACCAGTTCTCTCAGCTTGAACCGCTGGATCTTGCCGGTGGCCGTCTTGGGCAGCGACTCGACGTAGACCACGGCCCGCGGGTACTTGTACGCGGCGGTGTGCGACTTGACGAAGTTCTGCAGGTCGCGGGTCAGTTCGGGCGTGCCGGCGTGGCCGTCTTTCAGCACCACGAAGGCCACGGGCTTGACCAATCCCTCCTGATCGGCGCCGCCCACCACGCCGCTTTCCAGCACCGCCGGGTGCTCCAGCAACACGCCCTCGACGTCGGTCGGCCACACCGCCTGGCCGCTGACCTTGAACATGTCGTCGTTTCGGCCGGCGTACCAGAAGAAGCCGTCGTCGTCGACCAGGAACTTGTCGTGCGTGTTGATCCAATGCCCGTGGTACGTGTTCTTGGTCTCTTCGTGCTTGTCCCAGTAGCCGCTAGCGATGCTGTCGCCCTTGATGTACAGCGTGCCCACGTGCCGCGGCGGCAGCGACTGGCCGTGTTCGTCGACGATCTTGGCTTCGTAGCCCGGCACCACCTGGCCCGTGCTGCCCGGCACGACCTGGCCGGGCCGGTTGGAGATGAAGATGTGCAGGATCTCCGTGGAGCCGATGCCATCGATGATCTCCACGCCGAAGCGTTCCAGCCACGTCTCGTAGACGTGCTTGGGCAGCGGCTCGCCGGCCGAAACGCACACGCGGACCCGGCCCAACGACGTGCGGCCCGTTTTTTCCGCCTGGTGCAGCAGGGCCAGGTAGCTGGTGGGCACGCTGTAAAACACCGTGGGCTGGTGCTGGTCCAGCGCGGCGTACACGGCCTCGGGCGTGGGCCGCTCGGACAGCATGACCGTGGTGCCGCCCACGCGCAGTGGGAAGTACAGCCCGTTGCCGAGTCCGTAGGCAAAGAACAGCTTGGCCACGGAAAACGAAACGTCTTCCTCCTTCAGCCGCAGCGTGGCTTGGGCGTACAGGTCGGCCGCGACGATCATGTCGTGGTGCAGGTGAATCGCACCCTTGGGCCGGCCGGTCGTCCCCGAACTGTACAGCCAAAAAGCCATGTCGTCTTTGCTCGTGTCGGCCGGCGCCAACTCGGGCGAGGCGTCGCCCAGGACGCGTTCCAGGGAGGCGACTTCCGATGCCGTCCGCAGAGGCGACGTGACGGCGGGAGTTGTGCCGCCCGTGCCGGGCGGCGGAGCATCCGTTCCGGCAGGAACACCGCCGCGAACGAAGATGTGCTTCAGGTGCTTGGCCTGGACGCCCTCCAATTGCCCCAGCAAACCGCGGTCGATCACCAGGACGCGAGCCCGGCTGTCGTTCAAGAAATACTCGTAGTCGTCCGGCTTCAGATTGGTGTTCAGCGGGACCGCGACCGAGCCGGCCTTCATAGCGCCGAAAAAGGCGAAGGCGAATTCCGGCGAGTCCGGCAGCAGGAGCATCACCCGTTCGTCGATTCGCACGTCCCGCTGCCGCAAGGCGTTGCCAAAGCGGTTGACGTGTTCGTACAGATCGCGGTAGGTGACGACCCGGTCGCCGCACAGGATGGCGGCTTTCGACTCGCGGCCGGCCGCCAAATGCGCATCGACGAAGACCGACGCCGCATTCAGCCGCTCCGGAAGCTCCAGTGATAGCATGAGAGGTTCTCCCGCGCGAAAGGCCGCCCGGACCCCCGCGCCCGTGATGTGGCGCTACTTTAGTCAAACGCCCGGAACTGTCAACGTCAACGGCCGCCCAACGAGAAGAGGTGAGAACTGGTCCGCAGGTACATCACCCCGCTGGCGACCGCGGGTGTGGCATAGCTCGTCTCACCGAGCGGGATGCGGTGGACGACCTCGAACGTGTCTCCCGCCGTCAGGACGACGACGTCGCCCGTCTTCGAGACGTTGTACAGATAGCCGTCGACCCACACGGGCGACGCATAGAACCCGCCCGCGACCCGCTCCCGCCAGACCGTCTCACCCGTGGCCACGTGCAGACACGACACCACGCCGTCGTCGGCCCAGAGGAACAGCCGCCCGTCCTTGACCAGCGGCGTGGGCACCATCGGGATGGCAGTGGTGATCGCGTAGGCTTCCGCGGGCCTGGCCGCCTGACCGGGCGCACCCGGCCGGACGGCGAGGCAGCGCGTTCCGCGGAGCCCCACCCCGTGGCCGGCGATCAGCAGTCCCGGCCCCACAAGCGGCGAAATCACGGCCCGGTCCAGGAAAGGCTGCCCGAATTCCCAGTTGATTTTCCCCGTGGCCGGATCGAGCGCCATGAGGCCGTGCGCCGTGTTGGAGAAGATCAACTCCGGGCGGCCGCCTTCGGCCTGGTGGACGCAGGGCGTCGAGTAGCCGGCCAGCCACGTCTTAGTTTCCGTCTGCCAACGGGTTTCGCCGCTCTTCCGGTCGACGGCGACCACAAAGCTCCGGCCGGCCGGATTCGGCCTGTCCTTCTTGCGGCCAGGGCTGCGTTCCATGTCCTCCTGGTCGTTGGCCAGCACCACCAAGTCCTGGTAAAGGATCGGCGAGGAACCGCTGCCTTGAAGTGAAATCAGGGGACCCAGGTTGCGGCGCCAGAGTTCGCGGCCCTGCAAATCCAACGCCATCAACATGACTGCGTCAGGAGTGGTCCAGGTGATCACCACGCCGTCGGCATCCACCGCGGGCGTCGCCGTCGCGTAGCCGTTGTCGCGGTGCTGGCGGTAGGTCGTCGATGGCTCCTCGTGCTGCCACAGCGTCCGGCCCGTCGTTGCGTCCACGCACAGCAGGGTACGGAGGGCGGTGGCCGGGTCGCCGCAGGTGACGAAGACCCGCCGGTCCCAGACCACCGGCGAAGAGTGGCCTGGTCCGGGCAAGCCGATTTTCCAATTGTAGTCCTTCTCCGTCCAGCGGACGGGCACGGTCTTCGCCTGGCTGATGCCGCTGCCGTTGGGACCGCGAAAGCGGTTCCAAGGCGCCTCGTCGGCCCGTGAGGGCAGGACGGCCAGAAGACTTATCGTGGCGACGGACAAGATGCTGCGGATCATAGTCTTTTTGCACTCAAACCGGAGGTGGGATTGGGAGCGGTACGGGAGCAAATCCAGAACGCTCGGTTGCGGCCATTCTGCCTGACGACTGGCCCCAGGATACCTTCTGGCGGTCCATGCGGCAACACTGTGCGATGGAAGCACTTAGCGAATATCGGACGAAAGAGGCAAACCAATTCTGTTCGAGTGACCCACGGATGGCAGGGCCGTCCCACGGATAGAAACTGCCGATTTTCCGCATCCGTGGGACGGCCTTGCCATCCGTGGGAAAAAAACAGAACCCGGAAGAACCAAACCGTTCGTCAAGACCAAATTTACAGCTGCCAAGGGGCGGCGGTGGGGCCGGTTCGCGCGGTAGCCAGGAGCGGCTATAATCCCGAGACAGCTGACCCCAGACGCGAAGGCAGAGGCGGATTACAAATGGCAGTCGACGATCCGAACTCCGACGATCAAGCGACTCGAGTTACTGTGACCGATCCGGGCTGGCGCGAGCTGTACCGGACGGAAGACTGGTGGGCCGTGTGGATTGGCGGAGCGCTCCTGGCGATCTGCACGATCTTGGTCTGGCCGGCGATGACGGCTGGAGAGAGCGGCGGGGAGTTGCTGAAGACCTGGCTCGCCAAGCCCGGCTCGTGGACCTCCGATCCGCTGGACGCCTTCACGGTCAAGGGGGCCAACGTGCTGCCCGGGGTGTGTGGCGCATTCGCGCTGAGTCTGGCCGTCTTTGGCCTGGGGTTGCGGGTCATGGGCAGACCTTGGTTTTCGTTCGCCGCCGGGTTCTGCGTGGTGTTCTTGCTCGGCCTGCTGGCGTTCGTGCTCGCCGGCCAGTCGGTGATCAAGTACTACAACCTCGAGTACGCTTTGTGGGCCCTCCTGGTGGGCCTGTTGATCAGCAACACGGTCGGCACGGCGTCCTGGATCCGCTCCGCGGTCTGCACCGAGTTCTATATCAAGACGGGCCTGGTGCTGCTGGGAGCGGAAGTCTTGTTCGGCCGTCTGTTGGCGTTAGGGTTGCCGGGCGTGTTTGTGTCGTGGGTGGTGACGCCGATCGTTTTGATCAGCACGTTCTGGTTTGGCCAGCGGATCTTGAGGATGGCCTCGCCGACGCTGAACATCGTGATCGCGGCCGATATGTCGGTCTGCGGCGTTTCGGCGGCGATCGCGACGGCGGCAGCCTGCAAAGCCAAACGCTCGGAGTTGTCGCTGGCGATCGGCCTGTCCTTGACCTTTACCGTGATCATGATGGTCGTGATGCCGATAGCCATCCGGGCGCTGGGCATGAGCAACGTGCTGGGCGGCGCTTGGCTCGGCGGGACGATTGACTCGACAGGGGCCGTGGCCGCGGCCGGCGCGATGCTGGGTGAGGATGCGCTGGCGGTCGCCGCCACGGTCAAGATGATCCAGAACATCCTGATCGGCGCGGTCGCCTTCGGCGTGGCCGTCTACTGGGTCACGCGTGTCGAACGCACGGCGGGCGGTGCTCGGCCCAGCGTCCTGGAAGTCTGGCGCAGGTTCCCCAAGTTCATTCTGGGATTCGTGGCGGCGTCCGTCGTGTTCTCCTGGCTGGCTGCGTCATCCGCGGACGCAGAACGCGCGGTCGATGCCGTGCTGGAGCACAGCACGACGACCTTGCGGAGTTGGTTCTTCTGCCTGGCTTTCGTCAGCATCGGGTTGGAGACGAATTTCCGCGAGTTGGCCGCCTATATGAAGGGCGGCAAGCCGCTTGTGCTGTACGTGGTCGGGCAGACTTTCAATCTGTGCATGACGCTGTTGATGGCTTGGCTGATGTTCGAAAAGGTCTTTCCCCATGCCGCCGACGTGCTGCAGAAGTAACCCTGAGACGGCGGCCGGCAACCCAGCCGTCGGCCGCTGGAGCGACTGGACGCGGCTGGCCTTCGGCCTGCTCGTCATTGTCGTCGTTTGGATGACGGTCCTGCCCCGAATCGCCGACCAGGAGTCGGTCCAGCGCCACATCGATTTTCTGGAACAGCAGCAGATCGACCCCAGCGCGATGTTCTATACGGAACTCGAACCGATGGCCCAGGTGCGGGCTCGCGTCGCCAAGATTCGCCGCGACCACCCTGCGCCGTTCTGGAAACCGTAATGGGCCAGCACGGCCCTGAGTTCCGACCAGTCCGGGAGGGATCGAAGTCCGTCCGCTCTGCCTCCTTCGAGAAATGACTTTCCGGATTCTCCGTGGCGTAGGCTTCCAGCTTGCGGTAAATCGTGACCTCGCAAGTGGGAAGCTTGCGCCACTCGTTTCTCGAACGATGCTTGCCCGGCTTCTCCAGCCGGAAAAGCCGGCCCAGGACTCAAGATCGTTACGATCGTTACCGATAACAGAGGGCGAGAGATGGTCTCCCGTGCGCTCGCGCCCCGGCGCGGATGCTAGCGGAGGGTCTCTTCTTTGGAGCGGCCGTCTGCCCCGCTTGGCATCGAAACGTGCAGAGGCGGGGGTTGACGATCGGCTTTTCCACGGTTTGTTACCCTTGGTCCGAGCGGACGCAGCTTATGACTACCGCGAAATCTCGACGGCCGGCAACCGCGGCGGGTCCCCAGCGTGGGGCGAGTGCGAAGAAGTCGGGGAGAAGCCATGAGCCGATCCCCGTATTGATTCGCTTGCCCGAACTGCACTTGGAACCGGAGTCGGCGGAAGAAGACGGGTTCACCGAGGATGCGTCGAGTACGACGATTCCGCTGAAGGCCGCGCCGTTGGAATCCGCGCCGTTGGAATCCGGGCCGCCACCGGGTTCGCAGGCACAGGTGCCGCAGCCCGGCGCGAGTGCCGTCGGCGGCAGGGAATCGGTGGCGGCCGCCGGGTGGCCTTCGTTCAGCGGGCGGCTCCCGTCCTGGTCCGAGTTCCGCGTGCCCCGGCCGGCCCTTCGCGGAGGAATCGCGCTCGGCCTCGTCGCGGTTCTCGTGATCGCCTTCTTGGCGATCTCGGGACCGCCGCCGAAGCCGGGTCCGCCGGTCGCCCAAGGCAAGGGCGCGCCTGCGGTCGAGTTGCCTGCGCCATCGACGGAGGGCGTTCCCCCGGCGGGACCGCCCGCCCAGGTGGGACTGGCCGCCCCGCCGGCGATCGACACCGCCGCAGGTTCGGCCGCGTCGGCCGCCCCGGCAAAGGATGCGGCGAAACAGAAAGAGGACTCGACGGAGGAAGCGCCGGCCGCCGCTGCCACGGGCGGCGGCGGCGACGACAACAAGCAGTCGCCGGTGGACGTTGCCCCGTCAGGCGAACCGCCGGCCGCGCCGGCTCCGGCGCCGGAGCAGCCGGAGGCAACGGCTCTACAGCAAGCGACGGCCACGGCGGCACAGGAGCGGCCGCCGGCGCCGGCCTCCGCTCCGGACGCCGGCAATCCGCCCAGCGCGCCGGTGCCGGCTGACACCGGCCCCTTGCTGCCTTCGGAAGCGGCATCTGGCGAGCCGGGCGCGGCTGGGGAAGCGTACCGCTATCCGGTGACGAACCCCGCCACTTTTCAGTACCCCGTCGACTATCACGAACGGTTGCTGCCGCGCGTGCCAAGTCTGGGAGCGCAGGGCGTCCCGCCGGCTCCTAGCGGAGCGGGGCTGTCCGATCGGTCACCGAGCACCGCCCGCCTGCAGCCGCCCATCGAGCCGCCGCCGGTGCGGTAAGTGTGGGCCGTGGGCCGCCGGGCGTGGCGCCGCGGCAAGACGCGGCTCGCAGGCGTCAACTCGCGTCGAGGAGAATGATGTGGAGTGAGTCATGAGCGCATTAGACAAAGCCTTCATTAAAGCGTACACCAAGGACCCCAGTCCGGCCGCGGCGGGTAGGGAGGATGGCGCAGCGGGCTCGGCCCTCAGACCCTACGTGGACTGGTACGAAACGGTCCCCGCCGCTTCCCCGGACGGCCCTTGCGGAGGCGATCTGGTGTACCGCATCGAGGACGCCCATGAGGGGCCGCAGAGTTTGCGCCTGGCGCCTCACACCGCGTTTGCCGCGCCGCCACCGTACAGCGATCCGGTCTGCGTCAGCCCCTACCATGCGCCGGCGAGCCAGGTGCCGGTGGACACCGCGTGGGATTCCCCTGCGGCTGCGGCCGGCGCATCCGCGTCTCGGGCCGCCCAGACGGCGGCCGTGCTTCCCGGCACACCGGCCGTCCTTCCGCCGCCGTGTCAGCCAGCGGCGGCGACGGCGGTGCAAGCCGAGGCAGCCCGGCAGGAGCCGGTCGCGGCCGCCGAGAGACCGGCCGACAGCGACGCGCAGAGCCCGCAGGCGAAGTCTCCGCGGGGCGACTCCGGCAGCGCGGCGGAGCCGCCGCGGACGCTGAAACTGCGGACGATCTTCGCCACGGCCGATGCGGACACCGAGACCGAACCGGCGTTCTCGCCGGACTGGGAAGTCGACCGCTTGTCGTGGCCGCCGGTCTGCGAACGGCTGCTGGAGGCCGAGGAACGGTACTTTCACAGCGTCGGCCAGCGGTTGAAGGCCGCCACGCAAGACAGCCACCATGTCGTGATGATCACCGGCGCCCGACGCGGCGAAGGCCGCACCACGCTGGCCTTGTGCCTGGCCCGGTGTGCCGCCCAAGCGGGCGTTTCGACCGCCTTGGTCGACGCCGACCTGAAGAACCCGCAACTGGGCTCGCGGCTGGGCATGGAGACGCCCTGCGGCTGGCTGCAAGTCGTCGCGGGCAAAGCGCCGCTGAGCGAGGCCGCCGTGTCGTCCCTGGAAGACCGCCTGACCCTGTTTCCGCTGACCTGCGCGGAGGATCCGGAAGTCGTCCCCGACGATCCTTCGTGCGTCGAGCTACTGCAGACCATCGCCGCGCATTACCCGCTGGTGATCGTGGACACGGGGCCGCTGGGCTCGGACGGCCGTCACCTGTTTGCGGCGGACGGCGAATGCCCCATCGACACCGCCATCGTGGTCCGGGATCTGCGCAACACGACGGAAAAGAAGGCCCTCGCCACGGCCGAGTCGCTGCAGCGCAGCGGGGTGCCGGCGGTGGGCATCGCCGAGAACTTCCGCGAAGCCGACATCTCCGAGTGAGGTCTGAACAGTCACGATGTATACCGCCTACTGGAAACTGAACGCCCGTCCCTTCGACAACGACTACGATCCACGCTTCTACTATCCCGGCGAGTGCCATCAGGTCTCGCTCCTGAAGCTGCGCTACGCCCTGGAACATTCCCGCGGCGCAGCGTTGCTGGCGGGCGCCGCGGGCGTCGGCAAGTCGCTGTTGGCCGAGATCTTGCTGCAGGACTTGCCGGAATCGTTCGGGCCGCTGGTCTGCGTCCGGTTCCCGCAAATGTCGCCGACGGAGTTGTTGGCGTTTGTGGCCGAAGAGTTGACCGGCCGGAGCATGGAGGGCGCGACCGCCGACCGGAGCGTCCACGCCATCCAGCGGACGTTGAACAAGAACGCGGAGGAAGGCCGGCGGGCGGTGCTGGTGCTGGACGAAGCTCACCTGTTCCGCGACACCGAGGCGCTGGAAACGCTGCGGCTGCTGCTGAACTTTGCCCCCGCCTGGACGCCCCTGCTGATCGCCCAGCCGTCCTGGCTGCCGGCCCTGGAGCGGATGCCGGAACTGGAAGAGCGGATCGGCGTGCAATGTCTGCTGCGCCCGCGGTCGCCGGACGAATCGGTCAGCTACGTCAGTCACCGCCTGATCGCAGCCGGCGCGGCGGACGTGCACGCCGTCTTCGATCCGGCCGCGCTGGAGACCATGCACCAGTTGTCCGGCGGGATCCCGCGCCGCCTGAACCGGCTGGGCGATCTGGCGTTGCTGATCGGCTACGCGGAAGAGCAGCGCCGCGTGACCGCCGATCACGTCACCGCCGTCGCCGAAGAACTGCTGATCGGCAACTCGCCGCGGCGACAAGCGGCTTAGCCTGCCGGATCGCCGGGAATCTTGACGACGCGCTTGCAGCTCGGACAACGGCCCTTCTTGCCCGCGCTCCCGGACGGCGTGCGGACGAGGTTGTGGCAGTGCGGGCAGGCGAATTCGATGCGGTCCGGCGGGATGGACTCTTGGGCTGCGGGGCGGCCGGGGGAAACGCCGGCATCCGGGCGAACCGCGCCGGCCGGAGGTGTTTGCGCCGGGATGGGGACGATCGTCCCGCAACTGGGGCACTTGCCCTTCTTGCCGGCCGTTGCCAGGGGCGTGCGCACGGGAAGTCCGCACTGGGGGCAGGCGAATTCGATCTTGTCCGGAGTCGGAGCCGGGGGCGCTGGCGGAGCCGCAGCGGCCGGCGTCGCGGGACTGAAGCCGCGCGCGGCGACGGAAGGCAAACCGAGACCCGATTGGGAGGCTGCGGAGGTGCTCTGCAAGTAACCGCGCAGCGCCCTGCTGAGATCCCGCATGGATTGGTAGCGTTGGCTGGCGTCCCTGGCCATGGCTTTCAGGCAGATCGAGCAGATGGCCGGATCGAGCTGCGGCTGATGCCGCGTGGGCGGTTCGGGATCGGAGGTCAGGATTTGCGCGAAGACCTCGGCCGTCGAACCGCAGAAGGGCGGCCGGCCGGCGATCAGTTCGTAGAGGATGACGCCCAGACTGTAGACGTCCGACTTGGGACCGACCTCGGCCGTCGCGCCTCGCGCCTGCTCGGGACTCATGTAACTGGGCGTCCCCAGCACCTGGCCGCTTTGCGTCTCGTACGCCTCGCGGACGAAGCTGCGCGCGAGCCCAAAGTCCAGGATCACCGGCTCGCGGCGTTTCTCATCCATCATGATGTTCGAGGGCTTAAGGTCCCGATGGACGATCCCGCGGTCGTGGGCTTCCGCCAGCGCGGCGGTCAGTTTGATGACGATTTTGGCTGCCGTCCTGGGATCGATGGGCCGATCGGGGTTGACCAGTTGCGACAACGGCGTCCCCTCGATGAACCCCATGACGATGAAGTGGTTCCCCTGAAACTCGCCCACATCGTGGATGGGGCAGATGTTGGGGTGGCTCAGTTTTCCCCCGGAGCGGGCCTCGCGAAAGAAGCGGTTGATCTGGTCGGGCGTCTCCAACGCCCCGTGGCGGGGAATCTTGACCGCCACTTCGCGGTCCAACTGCTTGTCGTAAGCCCGGTAGACGGTGCCGAATCCGCCCCGACCGACGACCTTTCGCAACTCGAAGCGGCCAAAACTCGCGGGCAGGGCGTCGTCCGGGATCTCCAGGAAGGTTACCAGCGTCGCCGTCGTATTCACGTCCAAGGTGACGGTGGGCGCATTGTCCGAGTTCGAGCCGTGCTCCGAGACGGGCGGCTTTTCCTTTTCGGTATCCGACATGCTCGAACTCTCCGGCACTTCCGGCTGCGTACGCTCCTCGCACACGGTGAATCAAGTTATCATTATTCCTTGCCGCGGCGTTTTTCTCAAGCGATGGACGGGTGAGCGGGACGGCAATTTCCTGGAGAACCTTCGTCAGGCGGTGCGTTCGCGGCTGGGCGTTTCCGGGGGACATGCCCCAGAAGCCCGGCTTTTCCGATAATGCCGGCTTCTTGCCCACCGAAAGCCTGCGAACGTGAACCTTCAAGATTCGAGGCGACCATGACTAGCCTAGCCAAACCGGACCGGACCCGGGAACCCGACTTGCGGCGTGCGCTGGAACTCGTTCTGCAGTTGATGCCGATCCCAGGCCGCAGCGGCGAAGAAGGCGAAGTGTCCCAGTTCGTCCGCCGCGAACTGCTTCGCGCAGGGGCCGCGGCGACGGCGATTCAGACCGACTCTGCGCATCGCCGCACGCCCGACGGCGGTCAGACGGGAAATCTCATCTTCACCTTTCCGGGTACCGTCCGCGCGCCGCGGCGGATGCTGTCCGCGCATTTGGACACGGTCCCGATCTGTGTGGGCTCGCAGCCCGTGCGTCAAGGCGATCTGGTCCGCTCGGCAAACCCCGACACCGGTCTGGGCGCCGACGATCGTGCGGGGGTCGCCGTGATTCTGAATGCCGCCTTGGAGATCCTGCGGCGCGGCTTGCCGCACCCGCCACTCACGTTCTGCTGGTTCGTCCAGGAAGAAACCGGCCTGCACGGTTCCCGCTGCCTGATGAAGAAACGGCTCGGCAAGCCGGCCTGGACCGATCCCTATTTTGACGAAGGCGGCGGACAGGTGCTGATGT
>CAYUFW010000003.1:55633-60647 GCA_964443915.1 uncultured Pirellulaceae bacterium | reverse complement strand
AGCCGGCCGTGGCGTTCAATTGGGACGGCGGGTCGCCGGCCAAGCTGACGGTCGGGGCGACGGGCGGATACCGGCTGGGAATCGAGGTCCGCGGGTTGGCCAGTCATGCGGGGAACGCGCCGGAGTGCGGCGTGAGCGCGATCGCCATCGCCGCGCTGGCGATCGCCGACCTGCACCGGGGCGGCTGGCACGGCGACGTCCGCAAGGGCCGTCAGTGCGGCACCAGCAACGTCGGTGTGATCCAGGGCGGGGACGCCACGAACGTCGTGACGGACCGCGTGCGGATCCGCGCCGAAGCGCGCAGTCACCAACCGCGGTTCCGGCAACGGATCGTCGCGGAGATTGAAAAGGCTTTCCGCAAGGCCGCCGCCGAAGTCAAGAACGCGGGCGGAGCAACGGGAAGCGTGCAGATCGATGGTCGTCTGGATTACGAGTCCTACCGTTTGAGCGACAAGGAACCCTGCGTGCGCTTGGCTGCAGACGCCGTGCGCGCGGTCGGCCGCGAGCCCGAGTTGGCTGTGACCAACGGCGGCCTGGACGCCAACTGGCTGGTCAAGCACGGCATCCCTTCGGTGAGCCTGGGCTGCGGCCAATTGCATCCCCACATGACGAGCGAAGCGCTGCTGGTCCCCGACTTCCAGGACGCTTGCCGGATCGCACTGCGGTTGGCGACGGCCGTGCCGTGAGAACGGGATCAGTCGCCGGCCACCGGGTCCGGATAGGGGTCGAAGCGGTGAAAGGCGAGTGCCGCCACGGTGATGTTCCTGCAGATCGAGACCAAATCTTCCCGGCGGCAGGTGATGCGATAGAGCATCATGGAACGCTGGCCTGCGCCGTTGGGTTCTGACTGGGACTCGAGGCCGACCGTGGGGGTCCCGTTCAGACAGACGGGGACCCGTCGCGGGACCTTGATGCGCAACCGGACCTGGGCGTCGGACACATCGCTAATCCTGCCAGGCCGCGGCTGCCCCGGTTTCGCCGCCGCGTCCGAGTGAAACCCGGCCCCGGCCCGCGCACGGCATTCGCTGCGCTCGATGGAAACCTGACGAGGACACTGGAAACCGAGCCGCACTCGGGTCCCCGACAAGTGCTGGCCGTCCCTGTCCGAGATCTCCTCCACGGTCACCGTGATTTCATCGCCGACCACCACAGTTTCATACTTCTTGCGGGTCAACACGAGCATGGAAACTCCCTCCTGGATAGCGGAATCGACAACGGTCATGAAGCTGGGTCGTTATTCTGCCAATTAGACGGGGATCGGGGCGAGAGCAGTTTTTCCAGAAACCCGTCCGGCGACGCCGCCGGGCTCGGACGAGCCGCTAACGTCGCTAGCAAGGCGAAGAGTCCGCCCCGCTCGGCAAACGCCCGCTAGCACCGTTCTTTACGCGAGATCCGGGCGGACCGGTCCGGAAGGGCAGGCGGACCAACCGCCGTTGATGTGGCAAATGAGGCCGAAGAAGTGCGAGGCAGGGGAATGGGGGCAAGGGAATGAAGTGACCGAGAATTCCCTTGCCCGCCGGTAACGGAAGATTCGAGTTCGCGACGCCAGCAGCAGGCGGATCGCAGGACGTGCCTTCCCCAAGGATCAGAAGTGCGCCTGCCGGCCCTGCCGGCTACAGCCACTTCTTGCGCTGCTCGAGGTGGACCAGCGGCTCGGCGTCGGGTTGGTCCTTGACCTTCAGGGCGTCGCTGTCCCACTCGACCGGTCGGCCCAGCCGCATGGCGACCATGCCGACCATGGCGACTTCGGCGACCCTGGCGGACGAATCGAAGCCTTGGAACGTCTGGCCTTGGCCCTTGCAGGCGTCGAGCCATTCGCCCATGTGGTCCCGCGTCCTCGGCAGGGTCACGGGAATCGACTTGCCGGCCTCATGGTCCTGGACGCCGCGGCACTTCTCGTCGCCCTTCAGCCGGATCACGCCGCCGACGCCCCAGGCGTTGGAGTGTAGAATGCCCTTTTCGCCGGCGAACAGCACGCCGTTGGTCGGCACCTTGCCGTAGGTCGACAGCAGTTCCTTGCCCAACTCTTCCGGCGGACCGGCCTGGGGCCCGTCGTGCCACCAAACGGATACCGGGTCGAAGCCGTCGCGGGCGGGGAAGTCCCAGCGGAAATCGCAGGCCGAGGGATAGCTGTCCCTGAGCGGCTCGGCGATCTTGACCGTCGCCCGCACCGGTGCACCGAGTTTCAACGCCCGCCAGGGCAAGTTCAGACCATGGGCGCCCATGTCGGCCAAGTGGCCGTCGCCGAAGGCCAGCCAGCGTCCCCAGTGCAGACAGCCCACAGCGCCCGGAGCGGCAATGTAGTAGCTCTTGTACGGCAACAGCGGCGACGGGCCGCACCAGAAGTCCCAGTTCAGCCCCTCGGGAATCGGATCGGCGTTGGTGTCGATCGGCGCGCTGGGCGGGAAGCTGCGGTTGATCCAGCTGTGGACTTCGCGGATTTTTCCGAGCAGGCCCGCCTGGATGACCTCCATGCTGCGACGGAAGGTGTCGGTCGAACCGCCCTGGGTGCCGAGCTGCGTAGCCAGCTTGCTCTGGCGAGCCAGGTCGCGGATCTCGCGGGCCTCGGCGCAGCTGTGGGCCAGCGGCTTCTCGCAGAAGACGTGCTTGCCGGCCAGCATGGCGGCCTTGCTCATCGGCACGTGCCAGCGCTGGCCCGGGGCGGCGATCACCGCGTCCACGGACTTTTCCGTTTCCAGCAGCTTGCGGTAGTCCTCGTACACCTTGGCCCGTTCCAGCGGGGCGCTGAACTTTCCCTTCAAGGCGGCGATTTGCCGGGGGTCGACGTCGCAGATGGCCACGACTTTGTCGCCCTGCGCCAGGGCCGAGCCGAGGATCTGGCCCATCCGCCCGCCGCAGCCCAGGAGGGCCAGGTTCAACTTGCCGTTGGCCCCTTCTCCGGCCAACGCCCGCGAGGGCACGAAGTGGGGCAGCGCGCAGGCGCCGACGCCGGCTGCGCCGAGAGTCTTCAGTAGGGAACGCCGAGTGATCTGCAAGTGCTGGGACATGTTTGGTGGTCTCCAATGGGCAGGCACGAGTGAGACGAAGAAACGGCAAGGAATTCCGGAGAACGACAATCCCCCAGAGGACGCGCGATTCTAACCCGGCGGCAAACGAGGGTCAAGAATCCGGAGCGTCTCCAGATCGATGTCCACCCACAAGGCCGCATCATGGCCGCCTTGGGGGATTTCGTAGTAGACGAAGTTGCTCCTGCCCTTCATCGCCGCAGCGATCTTGCGCGCTTCCGCCACAGGAATCAGCGGGTCGCGCTCGCCGATCGTCAGGATGACCGGCATGGTCAACCGGTCGGCGTGCGCGAGCACGGAGCGGGCTTGGTACAGGTCCGGTTTCTCCTCCGGCGTTGCTCCGTACGCCGCGAACACGGTCGCGGCGAGTTTCCGCAACACCGGATTGTCGCTCCGCCGCGCGAAATCCAGCCGGGCCAAGATATCGCACATCCCCAGCGCAATGACGCCGTGAACCTGCTCGGGGTGCAGCACCGCGTAAGCCACCGCGCTGGAGGCCCCGCCGGAACCGCCCAGCAGGACGAAACGCTGGCAGCCGAGTGCCTCCCGGCTGTAACACAACAGGTCGGTCAAGTCCGCCGTGGCGACCGGACTCATGTACGAGGTGCCGCGCAGGTTGACCGAGAGCAGCGGATGCCGGCCGGCCTGAATCCGGGTCAGCCAGAACTGGCGAACGTCCTTTCGCGTGAAAATCTGATCGGCGAAGGAAAACGAGCCGTGCAGATAGACGATCGTGTTCTTGCCGGGATCGCCGGGGAGGAAGAGGGCCCAATCCTCGACGCCGTCGACCGCGCTGCGGTACGTGATCCGCTTCGTTCCCGCGGGATATGCAGCTCCCAACTCCGGTGCTACCGACGTGACGCTCATACGTCTTGGCTGCTTCGCTTCACACGGCACGGCACGATCGACCTCGCTCGGATCGTCTCCCAGGCACACGGCCCCCGTCAACAGCCAAACGCTCGCGGCCCACAGGGGACCGTGAATTGGCGACGGCCCCAAGTGCGGCGTGACATAGGGCATGGATTGATCTCCTTCCCCCATGGTTCTCGTCCAAATATTATACACCGCACCGTTGGCACACCAACATCCCGCCGCAAAGCCATCGGGCCGTCATCGGTGGATCTGGGTTGAGGCCCTGCGCACGCCGTGTTGCGACCGGGGGCTGCGATCGGTAGGATAACCTGTTGTCCTCGCATCCCAGACGGGCCTGTTGTGGGCCGGTTCTGTTCCTCCCCTTGCCAGGAGTCTGCTAGTCATGGCTCAATCAGAACGATCCTCCAAGACCGCTTCCCCGAACTCCGCATCGAACGCCGCGGATGCGCACGCGCAGCACTGCGAGGCCGCGGCGGACACCACTCCCGGCACAGGCCGGCGGCGTTTTCTGGCAGGACTGGCGGCCGCGGCCGCGCCCGCCGTGCTTGGGGCTCGCCCCGCGTCAGCCCAGACGCCGGCCGTTCCCGCGCCCGCACAAGCCAGCCCCGCCCCGGCCGCCGCGGTCCCGCTGCCCTCGATCCAACTGGGCCAGTACCGCATCAGCCGGCTGGTCGCCGGCGCCAATCCGATCAGCGGCTACTCGTACCAAGGCCCGCACACCGACCGGTCGATGAAGGAGTATTTCACCCTGGAACGCCGCGTCGAGTTCCTGCAGAACTGCGAGCGGGCGGGAATCACGGCCCACCAGTTCTCCACCTACAAGGACTCGGAGTATCTGAAGGCGGCCCGCGATCAGGGCGTGAAGCTCCACTACTTCGGGCTGCACGCCGATGCGGCCACCGTCAAGGAGGCGGTCCAAACGGTCGGACCGATCGCCCTGGTGCACCACGGCGGAGCGACTGATACGCGGTTCGCTCAGGGGAAACACCAACTGGTCCAGGATTTCGTCAAGGCCGCGCACGACGCGGGCGTGCCGCTCGTCGTCGACAACACCATGCCGACCCCCTACCTCCTGCGGCCGCTCGACCACGGCGCCGACGTCGTCGTGCACTCAC
>CAYUFW010000003.1:37248-55623 GCA_964443915.1 uncultured Pirellulaceae bacterium | reverse complement strand
GCGTGATGGCCGGCGTCTCCGCCCACAACCCCGACTGCATCCGGCGCGTGGCCGACGAGGGCTGGGAGGTCGATTTCTTCATGACCTGCTTCTACTTCCTCACCCGCGAAAACGTGCCGGGGGCCGCGGAAAAAGTGCCCCCCGTGCCCTGCCTGGAACTCTCGTATCCTTTCTACACCGACGACCCGCTGACGATGACCCAGGTCATGCGCCAGGTCAAGCAGCCGTGCTTCGGCTTCAAGATCCTGGCGGCCGGCCGGGCCTGCCGCAACGATCGCCGCGTGCGGGAAGCCTTCAAGTTCGCCTTTACCAACATCAAACCCACCGACGCCGTGATCGTCGGCATGTTTCCCCGCTACAGCGACGAAATCCAGTTCAACGTCCAAGCGACGCGGGACTACGGGGCATAAGCTTCCAGCTTGCGGTAGATCGTGGCCGCGCAAGCTGACGTCAACAACCCAAGGCGATGCCATGACTAGCAGAACACGGAAAGCCGATCCCCGACCCTCAACTCGGTTCCCAACGGCCGTGGCCGGAGGTGCCGTCATCGCCCTCTTTCTGATGGCTACGCTCGCGAGCGTATCGGCGGCGGAATCAGCACCCGCGGGCAGCGAGCCCGGGCTCTGGCAACCGTACCGGATTACACCCCGCACCGGAGCACAGCACATCGGGCTGGACGGACCCTGGCAGCTCGGCTGGCGCGACACGGCGATCGGCGCCGCGGCGGAGTTGAAGACGGTGACGAATTGGTTTGACGCGCAGGTGCCCAGCACCGTGCAATGGGCGCTGCACCGCGCGGGCAAGTGCGGCCATCCCTACGAGCACCTGAACTCGCAGCAGTACGACTGGGTGGACCAGAAGGTCTGGTACTACCGCCGCACCTTCACCCTGCCGCCGAAACAGAGCGACGGGTACGCTTTTCTGTGCTTCGATGGGATTGACTACTTCGCGCGCATCTGGCTGAACGGCGCGTTGTTGGGCCGGCACGAAGGCATGTTCGGCGGGCCGGCCGTCGAGATCGGCAAGTCGGCCAGGTTCGGCGCGGAGAACGAAATCGTCGTCGAGGTGAGAGCTGGCAACTTCGGTGACAAGACGGGCTGGAAGCCGCGCGGGCCGGAAGGCGCGGTGATCAAGCCGTGGGTCATCGCCGGCGGCACGGGCGGGGAGATGTTCTTTCCGCTGGGCATGTGGCGCGGGGCGCGCATCGAGCTGGTGCCGCTGGGCCACATGGAACGTCCCCAACTGGTGACGGAGCGGGCCGATGCAGACGAGGCCCGCTTGTCGCTGAGCGTCGAGGTCTTCGCGGGGACGCATTCGTTACAGTGCCAGCTGCATCCATGGAAGGGCGCGCAGTTGGCCGACGGCTCCCACGGTTGGCGCGTCGACACGCCGAGCAAATCGCGATTCGCGTTGCGCGTGGAATTGGCGGAGAAAGACGACGGGCGGGTTGCCTTCGACCAAACGTTTCCGCTGCAAACTCGCGCCGGGCGCAACTGGGTGCGCGAGTCGTTCACCGTCACCAAGCCCAAGTTGTGGTGGCCCAACGGCATGGGCGACCCACATCTCTATCGCGTCAAGCTCACGCTCGTCCGCGAAGGCAATGCCGAGGACGCGCTCGAGTTCGATTACGGGATTCGCACCATCCAGACCCTGCCGACGCCAGGGCCGCGCACCGCCGACCGCTGGGCCGACTGGCAGTTTGCGATCAACGGCCGGCCCCTGTTCATGAAAGGGATGAATTGGATGCCCGCCGACATCCTGCTCGACCTGCCGCGCGAACGTTACGACTGGCTGGTCGGCGCGGCCCAGGCGGCCGGCGTCCAGCTGTTGCGCGTCTGGGGCGGCGGCATCTTGGAGACGGAGGAATTCTACGCCAGCTGCAACCGGCTCGGGGTGCTGGTCTGGCAGGATTTCCCCATCGGCAACCGCGACACGCCCGAATGGCCGCAGGACGTGTGGGAAGCGCAAGTGATGCAGACGATTTTCCGACTCCGCAATCATCCCGCGCTGGCGCTCTGGTGCGGCGGCAACGAGTTCAATCCCTATTCGCTGGGCAACACGGCGACGATCGGCATCTTCGAGCGTTGTCTGGCCGACTTCGACCCGACGCGGCCGATGCGGCGCACCAGCCCCGATGCGGGCAGCCTGCACATGTATCCCGACATGGACCCGACGTGGTACGGCCAGCTGTACAAGTCCGTGCCCTACGTCGCCGAGACCGGCATGCACAGCATTCCCGACGCGGGTTCGCTCCGCGAGCTGGTGGCCCCCGCCGAACTCGACAAGCCGCTGGCCGGCATGATGGACGCGGGCTTTCCCACCCAGCACCCGGAGTTGCTGCATCACTTCGTCGAATACCAAGCCAGCCGCGTCCCGCGGATGCTCAGCCGTGCCTCGCACATCGCCGACATCCGCGAACCGCTGCTGGAAACGCTCGCCGAAAGCACGCAGATCGGCGCGGGCGAGTTCTACCAGATTTTCTCCGACCAGATCCAGGCCAACTATCCCATCACGGCCGGCCTGATGCCGTGGGTCTTCAAACGCCCGTGGCCGGTGATTGCGGTCATGCTCGTGGACGGCTTCGGCCAGCCGACCGCGCCGTATTACTTCCTGAAACGCACCTACGAACCGACCCACGTGCTCGTCAGACTGCCGCACCTGGTGTGGGCCAAGGGCGAGTCGGTGCCCCTTGACGTGCGCGTCGCGCACGCGCACGCCGCCGGGTGCAACGGCCTGGAGGCATCGGTGGAGATCCTCGATGCCGCCTTCGTCTCGCAGTGGCGGCGAACCAAGCCCGCCGAACTCGCGCCCGGTCCGTCCGTGGTGACACTGGACTTCGGGAACTTCACGGTTCCCGACGCCTTCGAGGACACGTTCTTCTTCCTCGTGGCGGAACTGCGGGGCAGCGACCGCCAACTCGTCTCGCGCTCCGTCTATTGGCCGCGTTGCCTGTCGCGTTTGGGCGATGAGGCTTTCCGCACCCAATACCGGGCCGCGCCGCAGCCGGCGCTGACGCTCGACAAAGGCCCGTGGCTGAAACCGCAAACCGCGGCGCAAGCGACCACGTTGACCGCGGCGATCGTGGAACACGAACCAACCGCCGCCGACCGCAGCCGCCTTCGCGTCCGCGTCAAGAACACGGGCGACAAACCGGCCTTCCCCACTCGGCTGGACATCGCCGGGGCCAAACGGCTCTTCTACGCCACCGACAACTTCTTCTGGCTCGCGCCCGACGAGCAGCGCGATCTGCAAGTGGAAGTCCTCTGGCGCGAACCCGACCGGCGCGATCAAGCCGCGCTGGTTGTCAGCGCGTGGAACGCAGAACGTCAGGAGCTACGCATCACAAAATGAGAAACGCTCTCCTTTTTCCACCTCTTCCTTTCCGCGTCGGAAAGGCCGCTTGCCGCGGGCACTGGCGAGGCGAGAGTCGGGAAGTCGAAGCTTCCAAAAGCCGAAGAGTCCAAGAGTCGAAGAGTCCGAGCGGCGATCAGGATAGGGGGCCGGGTTGCCCCGGAGCCCCTCCCACACCACGAGAGCATGCGGGTCCGCACTAGGCGGTTCGATTCTTGGCAGTAAGCTTCCTCCAGATCGCTAACAGACTCGGCAAACCTCGTTCTTCCAAGAGTGCCACCGGCAGCGCTTGATGCACTGCTTGGCTGGAGGAGAGCACCCAAGGTCCCTTGCTGCTCATACCGTGAGTAAAGGCTTCGTGCTCGGGGACGCCCAGCTTCATGAGAGCGGCGGCCCGTGTGCGGCCGTTCTTCCAGCTCTCCCAGATACACATCCGGATGCGACGGCGGTCAGCGGCCGGAAGCGGTGCTGGCCGATGGTTTGAATGCGACCGGCCCGAACATCGTGGAACTGGCGCAGCAGGGCATCGAGTTCCTTTCGCCGGCCTCGGCGGAGGAGACGACGGAGGGCAATCCGGCGGTCCGGGCCGATCCGCGGCAAGCGGTGCCGGAGGAGGCCTGGCCGAAGTTGCCGATCAGCCCGCATACCCAGAAGTTGGACAAGTCCTGCTTTGTGTTCGTGCCCGAAGAGAATGTGTATTATTGCCCACGTGGCGAACGGCTGCCGTTGGAGAAGACTTCGCGGAGTTGGCCGCCGAAGCGGTGGATTGAGGAACCTGGGGGATTCCCACGATCCGATTTTTCCCCGGCGGTGGCGGCCCCAGTAGCGTCGGGACTCTTGGGCGACCATTTTGGACACTCCGCAGTCCCAAGAAAGCATCGGCCGGTTGGCAAAGCACAAAACTCGCCCTCTACCCGCCGACAATAAAGCAACAGCCCGCAAGGCGGCTGAGGTCGAAGTAAGACAGCCCAATTGGGTGAGAGATTAGGGATGGAACGTAGCGTGGATGTGAAGGAGTGGCGTATGTGCCAATCTCGATGTGGACTGGCTTGTGGGCTCGTGATTTCTCTGCTCGTCGTTTCGGCCGTGCGCGCCCAGGAAACCCTCCCGCACCTCGGCTACGCCTGTCCGGCGGGCGGCCGGCAGGGCACCAGTTTTCAGATCACCGTGGGCGGCCAGTATCTGGACAACATTGGCCGCATCACCTTCTCCGGCGCCGGCGTCGAAGCTCGCAAGGTCGAGGGCATCAAGCCCATGACGGAGGCGGATGTCCGCGTCCTGCGCGACCGGCTCACGGAGCTGTCCAGGGACCAGAAGGAGCTAGCCACGCGCCGCGAGATAGCACAGATCGGCCGCAAGCTCTCCCGCTACATGGCCGCCCAATTGCGGCGGCAGACGCACCCGGCGATCAGCGAAACCGTCGAACTGCAGGTCACGATCGCTGCCGACGCCGCGCCGGGCCTGCGCGAAATGCGGCTGGAAACGGGCCGCGGCGTGTCGAACCCGCTCCGCTTTGTCGTGGGCCAGCTGCCCGAATTCCGCGAACAGGAGCCGGAACTGGTCACCGACGTTCAAGGCTGGGGCATCCCGCTCCGCTACCCGGCCACGACCACGACGGACATCACGCTGCCGGCCACCGTCAACGGGCAGATCGTCCCGCGCGAGCCGGACGCCTTGCGATACGGCGGCGGATTCACGCCCGGCGACGCAGACCGCTACCGCTTCCAGGCGCGGAAGGGTCAAACGCTGGTCATCGACGCCAGCGTTCGGGAACTGATCCCCTACCTGGCCGACGCGGTGCCCGGCTGGTTCCAGGCGACGTTGACGCTGTACGACGCCCAAGGCCGCGAGATTGCCTTCGACGACGACTACCGTTTTCATCCCGATCCGGTGCTCGTGTTCCAGGTGCCGGAGGACGGCCCGTACGTCGTCGAAATCAAGGACGCCATCTCGCGCGGCCGGCCGGATTTCGTGTATCGCATCACGATCGGCGAACTCCCGTTCATCACCGGCATCTTCCCGCTGGGCGGGAAAGCGGGAGAGCGGACGGTTGTGAAAGTGACGGGGCATAACTTGCCCGCAACCACGATCACCGTTGAGGGCAATGAGACGACTCGGCGCGGCCCGCGGTCGGCGCCCGCGGGCCACAACACCGTTCCCGTCGCCGTCGCCACGCCCGTAGGTTGGGACTCCGTCCCGACCGGCCTGCCCTCCAACACCGTCCCGTTCGCCATCGACACCCTTCCGGAACTCCCGGAAAAGGAACCGAACGACGCCCCCAGCGCCGGGCAGCCCGTAACGGTCCCCGCGATCATCAACGGCCGGACCGATCGCCCCGGCGACTGGGACGTGTTCCGTTTCACGGGCACAGCCGGCCAGCAAGTTGTCGCGGAGGTCAACGCCCGGCGGCTCGATTCGCCCGTGGATTCCGTGCTCGAACTGACCGACGCCGCCGGCAAGCGATTGGCCTTCAACGACGACCATTTGGACAAGGCCGACGCGTTGAAGACGCACCACGCCGATTCGCTGATCCACGTGACGCTGCCCGCCGACGGCACGTACTGCGTACGTCTGGGCGACGCCCAGCGCCGGGGCGGCCCGGAGTATGCCTACCGCTTGCGGATCAGTCCGCCGCGTCCCGATTTCGCGCTCCGCGTCGTGCCGTCGTGCATCAACGCCAGCTCGTGGCGGCTTACGCCCGTCACGGTCTATGCCCTGCGCCAGGACGGCTTCGACGGTGAGATCGCCCTCTCCTTCAAGGACAACCCGGATGGCGTGTTGCTGATCGGCGGCACGGTGCCGGCCGGCGAGGACCGGGTCCGCGTGACCCTGTCGACCGCCTCGTGGGCGGCCGTGGATCCGATCAACCTGTGCCTGGAAGGCCGCGCCACGATCAACGGCGAAGAGGTCGTGCGCGAGGCCGTCGCCGCCGACGATATGATGCAGGCGTTTTTCTACAGGCACCTGGTCCCCGCCGAGGGCTTGAAACTCGTCCTGGCCGACAGCGGCCGGTTCCGCCCCGAAGGCCCCCGCCCCCTGCCGCCGCCCGAACAACGCCGGAACTACCAGCCTCAGTCGGCGGTCCTTAGCGAGCAACCGGTCAAGATCCCCGCTGGCGGTACCGCCGAAGTCCAATTCCGCGGCCCCTGGGGCGGTTGGGGCGAAGTGGAACTGGAACTCAGCGATCCGCCCGAAGGAATCGTCATCGACAAACTCGCCTCGCAGGACCGCGTCCTGACAATCACCCTCCGCGCCGACGCCGAAAAAGCCAAGCCGCCCCTGCGCGGCAACCTGATCGTCAACACGTTCCGCACACGGAAGGAAACGAACAAGGAGGGAAAGACTCGCGAGTACCGCTCCTTCTACGGCCCCCTGCCGGCGATCCCGTTCGAAGTCGTCAAGCCGTAAGAATCTGAACAGGAGGGAACAGAGGAGGTTCTTCTCTGTTCTCTCCGTTTCCTCCTGTTCAATTCCCCGCCGCGGCCTACTTCATCACCGCCTTCGACCTGATCCTCAGCCTGTACAACAACCCGCGGAGCGATCCCGCTGTCGCCGACCTGCGCGAATCGCTCCAGGGACGGGAAGTGATGTAGGAAGCCATCGCCAACTGAAGTCGGCGCTATTCCTCTCCCGGCAGCAACAATGGCGGCCGTTGGACCTTGGCGGGCAGTTCGGTCCACTCGCGCGGCCCGACCAGTCCGATCGAAGCGGTGTCGATCGGCCGGAAGCCCAACTGCAAGGCCGGGCTGTCAGGCTGGAGCCGGAAATCGAATCCTTCGGGATCGACGAACTTCGGATCGGCGATCACGGAGTGAACGTCCTGGCCCTTGGCCTGCCATTGGGCAAACGACAGGTCGCCGGGGAACTTCGGCTCTGTGCCACTGGCGTCCCAGTAGCAGTTCCGGTCCAGCTTGAAGTTGCCGTTGGACCAGTTCCCGCCCAGCAGCGGGACGCCGCGGGCATAGATGATGTTCTGCTCGGCCGTGAACGAAATGTGCTCTTCCTGCCGGGAACGGCGGAGCTGGCCCAGGGTCGCCGACAAGGCCAGGACGTTGTTCCGCAAGATGTTCTCCCGGCCGTAGTGCTGGTGGAATGCGCCGTCTTTCACGCGGTAAACCACGTTGTTCTCCATCAGAATGCCGGTGCTGCCTTCATCTGTGTACAGGCCCCAGCCGCCGTACGAATAGGACAGCACGTCGTGGATCCGGTTGAAACACAACCGCGTGCCGGGCGAGAGCCCCAGGCAGTAGATGCCGCCCAGGTCGCTCAGCTGGCCCCAGCCCAGATGATGAATGTGGTTGTACTCGATGTGGTTGTCGTGAGCCGACGAGGGAGCATAGCCCCAGCTCCAGCCGACGGAGACGCCGGTGTAGAAGAAGTCGCAGATCTCGTTGTGGTGGACCGTGTTGTGCGAACTCTTGCCGATCCACACGCCGATCCCCGCGTGACAGACGTTGCCGCCGTTGTGGATGAAACAGTTGTAGACCTCGTTCCGCTCGGTCTGCTGATCGGCCGCCTCCGGCAGGCTCGCGTCGCCGATCCGCACGCCGCCGGCGCCCAGATCGTGGATCTGGCACTGCTCGACGCGATTGTCCTTGCACCCCAGTTGCAGCCACAAGCCGTAGCCGCCGGTATGCGCGATTTCGCACTGTCTGAACTCGCAGTGCCGCGCCCCGCGCGCGTAAACGGCCGCCGTCTTCAGCCCCGCTGCCGCTTGACCGTCCACCGTTTCCGCCTCGGGCATGGTCCACGCCGTGTGCTGGAACGACAGCCCTTCGAAGCGAAGATGTTCGACGAAGTTGGCCGCCGCCGGGTCGCCCTCCAGTCGCAACAGCTCCTCCGCCAACGGCGCCACCACGTCGGCCGTTGTCATGTCTTCGCCGGGACGCGGGTAGTACGTCAACACGCTGGTCCCGCGGTCCAGGTACCACTCGCCGGGCTTGTCCAGTCCTTCGCGGACGAATTCGACGTAGTACCGCTGGTTCTTTTCCCAGTAGCCCATGGGCCAGCCGCTGGGCGCGGTGAATTCGACGAGCTTCTTCTCCACATCCAACTTCCGAATTCGATGTCGCGATGTGGTCCAGGAGTGATAGATCACGACCACGGCGTCGCCCGGATTCGTCCACGGCTGCAGATCCTCGTTCTGAAAGAGAATCGACTGCTTGACCTCCGCGTTCTTTCGCGCGGCGTTGCGGTCCTTGTAGGCCGTGCCGGGTCCGCCGGAGCGGAAGAGGCCTTCCTTGGGAAACCGCGCCGGATCGGCTCGCCGCCCGTTGACGAACAGCTGTCGGAAGTACCATTCCCCGCGCTTGACCTCCGGAACGGTCGCCGTCCAGAGCGGCCCGTCGCCCTGCTTGGTCCAGCCCGAAATCGCGACCCCGCCGGAAATGACCGGAGTCTCGCCGGGCCAGGCCGCGTACGTGACGGGCGCCTGCTGCGTGCCGCCATCCGCCGCGGTCAAGACGATCGGTCTGCTCACACGATACGTCCCGCCGCGGACAAGCACGCGAATCGGCGCCGCGAGCGGCCCCGCCGCCTTCCGCCGCCGGATCGCGTCGCGGGCCCCTGCGAGCGACGCCAACGGCCCGTCCGTCCGCGCCTCATTCGGCGCGGCCAGCGTGCCCGACCAAGCATCATTGCCTTGCGGAGACACATGCAGATCGGCCGCTGGCGGCCCATCGGCCCCAAGGACAAGGCCAGCCTGCAAAAGGAACCCCAACGACAAGGCATCAAGGTACAAGCGAGTGGACATGGCAGTATGCTTTCGTGCAGGGAGGAAATGGAAGGCAAAGACGGCGTCACGTGATTCCTCCGTATCGTACGGCAAGACGAACGGCGAGTACATGCACCTTGCCCGCGTCCGCCGACTGTGCGTGCGACCGGCATTTCCCCCTTGGCGAATGGTGGGCCGCGATGGAGGAAGTGTTCCACCAGGATTGAACGGGCGCTTCGCTCCGCTCATCCGGCATAGGCGCTCACGCCGTCGGCGGTGACCAGCAGCAGGCGGTCGGACAAGGGATGATCCGATCTGGCGTAGTCGGAACGCACCTGCTGCTGGAAATGTTGCAGCAGTTCCCGCGACTCGACCGCCGTGGCGGCGAAGAAGTCCCGGCTCGGCAAGCCCGTCACGAACTCGCGCCCAAACAGCTCCAGCAACTGGCTCCGGAACTCCGGGCACAGAAACCGGACCGCGTTGTATGTGTCGTGTTTGGCCGGCAGGACCATGCTCGGGCCGCGCTCGCCAGCGGCCACGTGGAGCTGCATCGGCGTGACTTCCCAGTAGACCGTCAAGTTGCTCAGGGCCAATTCGTGCAGTTGCTCCCGCGAGAGTTCCCATTTCTCCAGGAGTTCCTCGCGGATGTACCAATACGTGTCGGGTTGATCGACGACATACAGGACCGCGAGTCCGCTGACCCAGGGTTCGCCCACATGTTGCGGGAACTGACCTTGCCATTGGTTTTCCGGATAAAGCATCGGCATGATCCGCTCGCGGACAGCGTCCAGCGTGGGGTTCAGCCTCTGTTGGGAAATGGACTGCAGTTGCTCGGCCCGTTGCAGAACCTGGCTGGCCAGTTCGGCGAACCGGTCCGGCGCCGCGATGTACTGCCGGTAGAAGTTGGACAGGCCCAGTTGCGCGTCGCCAAAGCGGACGGACAGAACGTCGGTCTGTTCGATGCGGCGCGCGGGGTACTGCCGCCGGGCCTCGGCGATGAACCGTTCGGTGAAGACGTCGGCCGGATCGGCGGGCGTGGCGGCCAGTCGCAGCGAGGCCAGGATGAGGCGGGCCAGGATCTCGCGTTCCGGGTCGCGCTCGCCCGCTTGACAGAACAGGACTGACAGCAGCAGGGACTCGTGCCGGATCAGCCAGATCTGCGTCCATCGCCACTGATCTTCTTTCACCCCGCCAAAGAAGCCCGCAAACTGGCCGGCGGGACCTTCCAGGCCGGTGTGCTCGTAGGGAAGATCGAGTTGTGCCGGCTTGCTGAGCCCCGTTCCCGGCGAGAGCAGCGACGCCAAGTCCACCTGGGCGGCCGGCATGCCGGGCTCGCGGACGAGCTGCACGCAATGAAAGGACAGCCGCGCTTCCTCCTGCGGCGCGTGCAAGATCAGCCACTGGTCGCGGCGCTCGGCCTTCCAAGTTGGCGGATGGGAAAGCGAGTACCAGCCGGAATCGCTGATGTACGGTACCCAGTGCGAAGGAACAGTCGAACGGCTCATGAGCGGAACGATCCCAGGATCCGAGGCATTTCACTTTCCCCATTGTGCCACGGCGCACGAGCGGTGGGAACACCATCGCCGGCTCCGGGGGAGCGAACGGCCCATTGACGCAGCGACGAATCGGCGCCGGCCAAGTATTCGGATCATGGGTTGCTTGGTAGAATCAGCCCCCGATGATTCCCGCTGGTGACATCTGCCCCACCGATACCGGCGCTGTACCGGAGTTTTTTCGAGGAGACCTTCTGATGCACACGCCCCCAGCCAACCTCCCCCGTGTCTCGCGACGAGCTTTCTGTGCCGGCGCGGCCGCCGCCTGTGCGACCGCGCTGACGCCGGCCGCTTCCGCCCGTCCGTCGGAAACCACTCCGCTGCCGGCACCGGCGGAAGACTACCGGATCCGGAACGGCCGGATCAAGCACTCCGTCATGGGCTGGTGCTACAATCCGATACCGGCGGCCGACTTGATCGCGGCGTGCCAGCGGCTGGGCATGCCGGCGATGGAGGGCATGGCGCGCGACGTGTATCCCCAAATCCGCGAGCGCGGCATGAAGATCTCCCTGGTCGGCAGCCACGGCTTCACCAAGGGGCCGTTGGACCCGGAGAACCGAAGCATGTGCCTGGAGAGACTCCGCGAGGGCATCGACGTGGCGGTCCAGTTCGGCAGTCCAAACGTGATCACGTTCACCGGCATGCGTGTGCCGGGCGTTTCCGACGAGCAGGCGAAACGCAACTGCGTCGAATGCTGGAAGCAGGTCATCCCCTACGCCGAAGAGAAGGGGGTGAATCTGTGCCTGGAGCACCTGAACACGCGGGACAATACGCACCCGATGAAAGGGCATCCCGGCTACTTCGGCGACGACGTGGACCTGTGCATCGACCTGATCAAACAGGTGGACTCGCCGCGGATGAAGTTGCTGTTCGACATCTACCATGTGCAGATCATGAACGGCGATGTCATCCGCCGCATCCGCCAGTACAAGGACTACATCGGTCACGTCCACACCGCGGGTGTGCCGGGCCGCGGCGAACTGGACGAGCACCAGGAGATCAACTATCCGGCCGTGATGCGGACCTTGTTGGAGGTCGGCTACAGCGGCTTCGTGGCGCACGAGTTCATCCCCACCTGGCCGGACAAACTGGGGGCCTTGCGGCACGGTATCCAAGTTTGCGACGTCTGAAGACGAAGAAAGGACCTGGCATGCGACCCGAACAATGGCAACAGTTCAAGTCCGCCGCCAAGCGACAGAACCAAGGCGGCCCCGTCCCGCTGTCCCTGATCGTCGATTGCCCGTGGATTCCTCCTTACTGCGGCATCAGCCACTGGGATTACTTTTTCGATCCGGAAGCCTGGTTCCAAGCCAATTTGCGCGTCATCGAGGATTTTCCGGACGTGATCTGGTTCCCGTCCTGGTGGTCGGAGATCGGCATGGGGGCCGAGCCGTCGGCGCTTGGCACCCGCATGCACGTCTACGAAAAGCGGATCCCCGACGTCGAGCATCTGCCTTTTCCCATGGATCAGCTCGACGGGCTGACGCTTCCCAATCCGCGCACCGACGGCTACATGCCGCTGTGCCTGTATCGCTTTCAGAAACTGAAGCAGCGCATCTTCGACGCCGGCTACACGATTCCCGTGGTCCATGCCCGAGGACCGTTGACCATCGCCTCCTTCTTCCGCGGCGTCACCGAGTTGATGGTCGATATCGTCGACCAGCCCGAGCGTGCCAAACAGCTGTTCGACATGACCACGAAATTGGCCATCGACTTCATGAAGGCGCAAGCCGAGGTGCTCGGCGATTGCGTGGAAGGCATTCTCGTGTTGGATGACATCGTGGGTTTCATCGGACGCGAACACTATCTGGAGTTCGCCCATCCCTTCCTGAAACGCATCTGCGACGCCTTCCCCCAAGATTGGGTCAAAGTGTTTCATAACGACGCTCCCGTCGTCGCCTGCATCGATTTGCTGCCCGACACCGGCTTCGACGTGTTGAACTGGGGAAAGCAGACGGACGTCACCTGGGCCGCCGAACGATTGGGGGGGCGGATGTGCCTGATGGGCAACGTGAGTCCGCTGGAACTGGGCGTCCAAGGCACGCCGCAGCAGGTTTACGAGGCCTCGCTCGAGGTGCTGCGCAAAGCGGACGATCATCCTCTGATCCTCTCCCTGGGTGGAGCGGTGACTATCGGCATGCCGCCAGCCAACGTGCGTGCGATGAGTCAGGCCGCTGCGGACTTCAACCGCAACCGAGTTCGTAGCTGATTGTCGGACCCGTCAGACTCGTCGGACTTGTCGGACCATACGGGCGGCCTCCTTCGATCCGCTCCGGGTCCTAACATATACTTAAGTACATACTATTCGTCACTTTCCGGCCTGCAGAAAAAAAGTTCGAAATTTGTTTCCACTCGTTAACGTTCGGAAGTCCCGACACAGTCGGACTCTACGACGAGAGTCAAAAATGTTCGTGTTTGGCACGGTCGCCTCTGTGTTGACGGCTTGTCGGAAGTGGGTATGTTTGGAGCCGAATGGGACAGATTGGTAGAAGGTGGTGAAGCATGCTCCTGACGGGGACGTTTCATCGGTCGCTGGACGACAAGCTCCGCTTTGCAATTCCCCGCCCCCTTCGGGATGCGATGGGGTCTGCCGATTGCTCGGTGCTGTATTTGGCGCCGGGGACGGATGGTTCGCTGGAGTTGTACAGCGAGCAAGGTTTTGCGAAGGTGACCGGCGAGTTGGAGCAGGGACCGAGAAACGACCGGGAAATCCGAGCCTTTCACCGCTTGTTTTACGGTCAGGTCCAAATGGTGGAACTGGACAAGCAGGGTCGAGTGAGGTTGCCCGCCGATTTGGCACAGCTGGCGTCGATCAACAAGGACATCGTCCTGCTCGGTGTGCGCGATCACATCGAGATTTGGGACCTCCAACGTTGGGAGGCCTACCTTGGCGGCACGCAGCCGCACTACGACGAACTGGCGGAGCGTGCTTTCCCCGATGCCAAGCGTTCGGAGGATTTGCAGCGATCGGCATTCGGCGACGCGCCCGCTGCATCGCCACCCGCGGACCTGCGGCCCAACCTGCCACGATAAACCAGCCAGTTTGCGTGATGCTCAGCGCGGTTGGCGGTTGCCAATCTCGCTTCATTGTGTACGTCCGATGTTCGCCGTGCGTGGAACAAGTGGATCGGTTTGCGGCCACCAGCTGATCTGCTCGCCAACCGTGGAAGCCGTTGGCGTCCACGGGTCGAGGGAAGGATCTCTTGGCTGCGACAGGTGATCCGTGCGTTGGATCTTCGCAGACGCACCGATCGGTAGCGCGACCCGCCAAGGGGGGCATGGATGCACCCCTGGGTCGCTTGCTACCAACCGGCGTTAGCGCTCGTCCACGAACCATGTCGTCTTTCGCTCCGCGAAAGAACGTCCTTTCGCGGAGCGAAAGGCGACAGAACACGGCTTCGACGCTGGCGGACACCCCAAGAATTCCCGGCCGGACGCTGATGTCCACTTCGATTCACATCCCCGTTTTGCCGAGCGAGGTCTTGGAATACCTCCAGCCGCAGCCTGGCCAGGTGCTCGTCGATGGCACGCTGGGTGGGGGCGGCCATGCCCGGGTTCTGGCCGAGCGCGTGGCTCCGGGGGGATTTGTTCTGGCGCTCGACCGCGACCCGCAGGCGCTGGCTGTCGCTGAACAAAGACTGGCTGGGCTGCCGATCAAAGTCGCCCAAGCGAACTTCTGCGACTTGCCGGAACTGGTTCGCGACCTGGGCTTGTCGGTCGTCGACGGAGTGTTGCTGGACCTCGGCTTGTCCAGCGACCAACTGGCTGATGCGACACGAGGGTTTTCCTTCGACGCTAGCGGGCCGCTTGATTTGCGTTTTGACCCGACGCACGGCGAAGCGGCCTGGCAGCTGCTGGAACGGCTCCGCGAGCAGGCCTTGGCCGATCTCATCTATCAGTACGGCGAGGAGCGATACAGCCGCCGAATCGCCCGCAAGATCGTCGAAGTTCGACGCACGCATCCGATTCGAACGGCCGACCAGCTGGCACGCCTGGTTCGCTCCTGCGTGCCGCGGAGCCACGGACATGGCATCGATCCGGCGACGCGGACTTTTCAGGCGATTCGAATCGCCGTCAACGATGAGCTGGGCTCCTTGCAGCGCGCTCTGGCGGGCATCCCCGACTGCCTGCGGCCCGGTGGCCGTTTTGTCGTGATCAGCTTCCATTCTCTGGAGGATCGACTGGTCAAACAGGCCTTTCGCAGCGATCCGCGGTTGCAGAATCTGTGCAAGAAGCCCGTCCGTCCCGGCGAGCAGGAGTCGGCCCAGAACCCTCGCAGCCGCAGTGCCAAGCTGCGCGCGGCCGCGCGCCTTGTCTGATCGATTCCCATTCTCTGACCGTTTTGGCTCAGCCTTCCGTCGCGGTGTTGCCGATACTCAGGCGAGGGCGAGACGGTCAGATCGACTGTGTGCATCTGCGGACGGGTGCGGCAGGACGACACGCGGTTCAAGTTCACGATGCTGACGGGTTCCAATCTTCGCTCCGCTCCCAGGCGAACGTCCTGCTGCCATTGAAAGCATCGCCCGAAGGCTGGGCTGCCATGACTCCTAGAGCCAAACTGTTTGCATCTGCACTCACGGTTTGCGTTGCGATCGTGATCCTGTCAACGCAGGGGTGCTTCTCCTCTGAGGCGGATCTTCCCGCGAGTTCCATTCAGGGGGACGTGCCGCTGGATGCGAGCGCGACGGGCCAGCGGATCGATCGTCAACCGACCATTCTTCGCGCCGAAGTCGCTGCGCCTCCAATCTCGGAAGCAGCCTCCGAAAGCCCCCTGAGTTCACCCAGTTTGGAGACTCGGCCCAGTGAACCTCCGGCATCCGCAACCGGCAATCCCCACATTGCCGACCTGCTGCCGATTCCGTCTCTGGACTCTCCGCCCAGTCAGCGTTAGTCGTTTGGCGGAGAGCGCTGCCCGGCAGGCGAGTTGCTCGGTTGAAATGCCCGGTCGGCCTCGGTTACGATGTGCGCATGAAACACGGCAAACGGCCCGGATTCGTGCAGCGGATCGTCTCGGGTGGACAGACGGGCGTGGACCGAGGAGCCCTGGATGCGGCCATCGAGCTGGGCATCGAGCACGGCGGTTGGTGCCCCCGCGGGCGGATCGCGGAAGACGGTCGCATCTCTGCGAAATATCGGCTACGGGAAACCGAGACGTCGGATTACCCGGTCCGCACGGAACTCAATGTTCTGAATTCGGACGGCACCCTGATTCTGTTTCGACACCGGCTGGCTGGCGGTACGGAATTGACGCGACGTTTGACTGCCAAGCGCGGAAAGCCGTGTTTGCTTGTGAATCTGGGCAAGAAGGCCGATGCGTTGCTCGTCCGCCAGTGGATCGTGGAAAACGAAATCCGCGTCTTGAACGTGGCCGGACCGCGGGAGAGTTCGTGCCCTGGAATCCGCCGGGCGGCGCACGATTTCGTCCGGGCCGTACTGACAGACCCGCGTCAGCCTCCAGAGCCGGCCAGTCCGAGTCCGCGCGGATGAGAACGGCGCACGTGCGCACTGTTTTCCAGGCAATTCCCCCAATTCTTTACCGGGCAACATGTTACGGGCGATCATGGAGGCTCGCGGTCGGCGCACGTGCGAGGGCGTGCAGAACATGACCGTCGTCCGCCTTGACCCTCAGGGAACGGCACTATACATTTTGGGATTCGCAGTGGCGTCCCGAGCAGAACCTAACGTGTTTGCTCGCTGGCGTTTTCAGTTTCAGACCCCTTTTTTGTGCTCGCCGAAGGGCGAAGGCGTAGACCTGTGGAGGATGTGTCCTCCATGGCCCCAGCGACGCGTAGGAGATCCGTTGTGTCCGAGTCCATTGTCAAAGAACTCGTCGAAGCAGGTGTACATTTTGGGCATCGCGCCAGCCGTTGGAACCCCAAGATGGCGCCCTACATCTACGCCCGCAAGAACCTAATCCACATCATCGATGTTCGCGAGACCGTACGCGGTCTGCTGCGGGCAAAGAAGTACCTCACTCAAGTCGCGACCGGCGGCAGCCTGATCCTCTTCGTCGGTACGAAGCGTCAAGCCAGTGAATCCATCGAACGCGAGGGACTGCGGTGCGGCATGCCTTTTGTGAGCGAGCGCTGGTTGGGCGGATGCCTCACGAATTTCCGCACGGTGCGCAGCCGGCTGGGACGCCTGGAGGAGTTGGAGGCATTGCGATCCGGCGAGGAGTTGGCCACCTACTCCAAGAAGATGCAGTCGGCTCTCAATCGCGAATACCGCAAGATGTATCGCAACTTGAACGGTATTCGGACCATGAATCGGCTGCCCGAGTGCCTGGTGGTGGTCGACCCCAAGAAGGAAAAGAACGCGGTGCGCGAGGCCCGCAAGCTGGGCATTACCACGGTTGCGTTGATCGACACGGACTGTGACCCCGACGAAGTGGATCTGCCGATCCCGGGCAATGACGACGGCATCCGATCGATCGAGTTGATCTCGCGGCACTTGGCCGACGCTGTGCTGGCTGGCAGAGCGGCACTGCCTACTCAGCGTGATGCGGGTGGGACGCCCGCAGTAGCGCCAGACAAGGACTCGGCCGAAGCTCCCGCCGCGGAGTGAACGCCCCGCAGCTCCGCCGGGCGACCGAGGCAGGCGTCCGCAGGACTCGTGCCGTAATTCCAGTACCCCCAAGCCTACCAGACCAGGAGATACCCGCATGGTCGCTATTAGTGCGGCAGAAGTGAAATCCCTCCGGGAGCGAACCGGATTGCCCATGATGGACTGCAAACAGGCGCTCACCGAGTGCCACGGCGATGCCGAGGCAGCCGTTCGCTGGCTGCGCGAGCGCGGCGCTCAAGTGCTGAGCAAACGCTCGGACCGGGAGACGGCGTTCGGACGATTCGGCATCTTCACCAGTTTCGATCCGCCGGTCGGAGCCATGGTGGAACTGAAATGCGAAAGCAACCCCGTCGCGCAAAACGAAGAGTTCATTCAATTGGCGAACGATCTCGCGCGTCAGCTGGCGACGGGACCAGGCGCGCAGACGGCGGATGAATTGCTCGACCAGCCGTCGCCCAGCAAGGCCGGGACCACGTTGCGCCAGCAGAAGGACGACTTGTTCAATCGGATCCGCGAAGTGTTCAACGTGGGGCGTCTGGTCCGCATCGATGGGCCCTGCGGCGGCTACAGCCACAACGCCACCACCATCGCCGGCGTGCTCCTCGAGGCGGCCGGCGGCAGCCCGGAACTGGCGAAGGACGTCTGCATGCACATTGCCGCCATGCGTCCCTTGGCGCTCAGCCGCGAGGATGTGGACCCGGCCGAAATCGAAAAGGAGCGGGCCATTCTGCGGGAGGCGGCGTTGAAGGAAGGCAAACCGGCGAACATTGTCGATAAGATGGTCGAAGGCCGGCTGCGCAACTTTTTCGCCGAAAAAGTGCTGTTGGAGCAGCAGTTTGTCAAGGGCGACAAAGAGACCGTCGGCAAGATGGCCGCGCAAAAAGGGATGACCATCAAACGCTTCGTCCATTGGGAGATTGGGCAGAAATAGCCGGCGGCAACGGTGCGCCGGATCGTGGCCGTTCCGCCGGTTCGGCTGCCGTCCCGCTGGGCTTCTGGCCGCTCCTGTGTTCTTCCACCGTGAAAGCGCTACCGTCCGATGCCTGAACAGCCCCCCAGCCCCGTGATCCAGCCTTATCGCCGCGTCGTTCTCAAACTCTCCGGCGACAGCTTCACGCGTGCCGGAGAGCGCGGCATCAGCATGGAGGAAGTGGTCCACATCGCCCGCGAAATCCAGCAGGGCAGTGTCAACCT
>CAYUFW010000003.1:24925-37238 GCA_964443915.1 uncultured Pirellulaceae bacterium | reverse complement strand
AGGGCCAGGGCGTGGGCTGCGAGATGGCGGTGGTCATTGGCGGCGGCAACATCTTGCGCGGCGCGCAGTTCAAGGATCACAGCACGGCGATCCAGGAAGCCACGGCGCACTACATGGGCATGTTGGCCACCGTGATCAACGGTCTGGCGCTGCAGGACGCGCTGGAGTCGCTGGGCTGCGACACGCGCTTGATGTCGGCGATCCGCATGGACGGCGTGTGCGAGCCGTACATCCGCCGCCGCGCCCGCCGTCACCTGGAGAAGGGCCGGATCATCATCTTGGCGTCCGGGACGGGCGGTCCCTTCGTCACCACCGACACGGCCGCCGCGCTCCGGGCCCTGGAACTCGGCGCCCAGGCGCTGCTCAAAGCGACCCGCGTGGACGGTGTGTTCAGTGAGGACCCGGAAAGGAATCCCCACGCGGTGTTGTATCGCGATTTGACCTACACCGCCGTCCTGGAACGCAACCTGCGCGTCATGGACAGCACGGCCATTGCCCAATGCCGCGAGCACGATCTCCCGGTCTTGGTGTTCAATTACCGCAAAGAAGGCAACATACAACGAGCCGTCGGCGGCGAGAAAGTCGGGACGCGGATCGCCGCCACGTAAGACCGGCGTGCGATGCCGGCCACCCGAAACCGGCGCGGTTCGGGAAGCGTTTTACCCAATCCAGGCGCGTCGCTCCGGGACGCGGAGAATCAAGATGAACGCCGAAGAAATCCTGTTTGACGCCGAAGAGCGGATGGACAAAGCCATTTCCGTCCTGAAGATCAGTCTGTCGGGAATCCGCACGGGGAGAGCCAATCCCGGACTGGTGGATTCCCTGCGTGTCGAGGCCTATGGGTCCGCGGCGCCCATCAAGCAGTTGGCCTCGATCGGCGTGCCGGAACCGACGCAGATCGTCATCCGGCCGTACGACCCCGGAACGCTGAAAGACATCGAAAAAGCGATTATCGCCAGCGATCTGGGATTCAATCCCCAGAACGACGGCCGCCTGATTCGCATCAACATTCCGCCGTTGTCCACCGAGACCCGCCGCAAGATGGTCGGCCGCGTGAAGGAACTGGCCGAAGAAACCCGGATCTCGATCCGCAACATTCGCCGCGACGCCAACAAGGCGGCCGACCAAGCGGAGAAGGCCAAGGAAATGAGCGAAGACGAGCGGGACGAAACCAAGGAATCGGTGCAAGACCTGACGAAGTCCTACGAGGACAAAGTCAACGAATTGGCCAAGGCCAAAGAAGTCGAAGTCATGGAAGATGCCTGACGCAAATCGCTGTTCCGCGCGCGGCAAGGGGGTACATTCGTGACACTTCGAGTCGCTCGCCGCCGACAGCCAAGCAGAAGCCGCGCTCCGGCCCGTCCCGGCGCGCAGGACCCGCCGTCGCGAAGAACCCCCGCGAACCGGGGAACTACGGTGCGCTGCCTCCGGGTTGGACGAATGTGCTTTTTCAGCCGCATGCGGTATAACGGCAGGCCGCACGGCACGGACAGACGCTCCGGACGTTCGGCCCTGCTTGGAGAAGACCGATGCGAGTTGGCCTGTTCATCCCCTGCTACATCGACCATCTGTTCCCGGACGTCGGCTTTGCCACCATCGAGGTCTTGGAGAAGCACGGCGTCGAGATCGACTTTCCGCGCCAGCAGACGTGCTGCGGCCAGCCGATGGCCAACACGGGCTGCCAGGAGGACGCGCGGCCGCTGGCCCTGAAGTTCTTCGAGATCTTCAAGGACTATCCGTACGTGGTCTGTCCTTCGGGCAGTTGTGTAGCGATGGTCCGCCACCATTACGACGACTACCTCGCCGGCCGGCCGGGATTCGAGGAACTGAAGCGGAAGACGTTCGAGTTGTGCGAGTTCCTCACCGACGTCCTGAAGGTGGAACGGATCGCGGGCAAGTTCCCGCACCGCGTCGGGCTGCACAACAGCTGCCACGGGCACCGGGCCCTGCGCTTGGGCCAGCCCAGCGAGATCGTGGCGCCGCCGTTCAACAAGGTCCGCCAATTGCTCTCGTCCCTGGAGGGCATCCAGCTGACGGAACTGAGCCGTCCCGATGAGTGCTGCGGCTTTGGCGGCACGTTTGCCGTGAACGAGGAAGCGGTGTCCACGCGGATGGGATTGGACCGCTTGAGCGACCACGAACAGGCCGGCACGGCGGTGCTGACGGCGGCCGACATGTCCTGCCTGATGCACCTGGACGGCCTGATCCGCCGGTACCGGAAGGGAATTCGCGTGATGCACGTGGCCCAGATTTTCGCGGGGCGGCAACCGCCCGTTTAACCGCGCCCCAACGGGGAGCGTGTGGGCGTGCGGTCTGCGCCGCGATCCCCGTTGGGTCGCGGTTGAACGATGGCGTGCAGATCGAGGAGATTGGGACTGCCGGAGTGTGACTCATGACGAAACTAACGAAGGGAAGTCACGCCGATCAGGCGGCGGAGTTCATCGCCAACGGCCCGCGGACGCAGTGGCACGACCAGGCGTTGTGGTTCGTACGGGCCAAACGCGACAAAGCGGCGCAGTCCGTGCCGGAATGGGAACAGCTCCGCGAATTGGCTTCGCAGATCAAGCTGCACACGCTCTCCCGGCTTCCCGAATACCTGGAGCAATTCGAACAGCAGGCGACTCGCCAGGGAGCCCACGTCCACTGGGCGCGCGACGCCGAGGATCACAACCGGATCGTGCTGCAGATCCTGCAGGACTACGGCGCGAGGAGAATTGTCAAGAGCAAGTCCATGCTCACGGAAGAATGCCACCTGAACCCATTCCTGCAGCGGCACGGCATCGAGGTGGTGGACACCGACCTGGGCGAGCGGATCGTCCAGTTGCGGGACGAGCCGCCCAGCCACATTGTGCTGCCGGCGATCCACATCAAGAAAGAAGAGGTAGGCGAGCTGTTCCATCGCGTCCTGGGCACTCGGGAAGGCGCGACGGATCCAACGTACCTGGCCGAGGCCGCTCGGGCGCATCTGCGGGACAAGTTCATGAAGGCCGACGCCGGGCTCACAGGCGTCAATTTCGCCGTCGCCGAGACCGGCGGACTGGTCGTTTGTACGAACGAAGGCAACGCCGACTTGGGGACCTCGCTGCCGGCTCTGCACATCGCTTGCCTGGGCATCGAGAAACTGATTCCGCGAGCGCAGGACCTGGCCGTCTTTCTGCGGCTGCTGTCGCGTTCGGCCACCGGCCAGCCGATCACGACCTACACGTCTCACTTCCACGGCCCCCTTCCCGGCGGCCAACTGCACATCGTACTGGTGGACAACGGCCGCAGCCGCATCCGGCAGAATCCCCTGTTCCGCGAATCGCTCAAATGCATCCGCTGCGGTGCCTGTATGAACACCTGCCCGGTGTACCGCCGCAGCGGCGGCTACAGCTACCAGAACACGATTCCCGGACCGATCGGTTCCGTGCTGGGACCGCTGCAAGACCCGAAACTCAACCACAGCCTGCCGTATGCCTGCAGCTTGTGCGGTTCCTGCACCGAAGTCTGCCCTGTCAAGATTCCGCTGCATCAGCAGTTGTACACTTGGCGGGGTGAGATCGTGCGCATGCACTTGCTGCCCTGGAAGAAGCGGCTGGCGATGAAAGTGGCCGGCATCGTGCTGCGCAACACGTGGCTGTACAACTTGTCCGGCAAGATAGCGCGCTGGTTCATGCCCATCCTGCCGCGGTTCCTGGTCTACAACCGGCTGAACGGGTGGGGTAAGCACCGCGAGTTGCCGGTCTTCCCCCAGCACAGTTTCCGCGAATTGTACGAGAAGCAACATGGCCGCAAGCAGCAAAGCTGAAATCCTGAACGATCTGCGCAGCACGCGACTGGAACCGGTCGAGCCTCCCAATCTCGACCGGGAGTGGATCACGTTTGAGGATCGCGTGCAGCAGTTCTCCGACGTCCTCCGGGCCGTCGGCGGCCGAGCCATCCGAGTCCGCGATCTGGAAGAAGTCAACCGCGAACTCGACCAACTGCCGGCCTACGCCGAGGCGGCCAAGGTCTGCTCGTTGGTGGACGGCATCCGCAAAGCCAACGTCCGGATGGCGGACGCGGCGGGCCCGCACGAGTTGGAGGACGTCGATTTCTTCGTCGCGCCCGGCCAGTTCGGCGTGGCGGAGAACGCCGCGGTCTGGGTCACGGATCAGGGCGTCCGGCACCGCGTGTTGTACTTCCTCACGCAGCACCTGGCCCTCGTTCTGCCCGTCGCCGAACTGGTGGACAACATGCACCAAGCCTATCAGCGGTTGTCCTTCACCGAGCCGGGATTCGGCCTGTTCCTGTCGGGACCCTCGAAGACCGCCGACATCGAACAATCGTTGGTGATCGGCGCTCACGGGGCACGGTCGTTGACGGTGTTCCTGGTCGCGTGACGGAAGCCCGCTGGCCGTGGTGACGACGTACACGCCGCACATCCAAGCACAACGTAGCAGACGAACGCTCCGCTGATCGAAATCGTACCGGCGGAAAACAGACGGACGCTTCTTCGGGTCCAACAACAACTCGAACACGGCCAACTACGCCTTGCGCCGCAGGAGGCGCAGCGCCTTCTGCAGGGCCTCGCCCAGCTTCTCGATTTCTTCGGGCGTATTGTAGAAGTAGAAGCTGGCCCGCGTGCTGGCGGAGGCGCCCAGGCGGGCGTGCAGCGGCATCGCGCAGTGGTGGCCGGCCCGCACGGCGACGCCTTGTTCGTCCAGGGCCATCGCCAGGTCGTTCGCCTGGACGCCCTCGACCACAAAGCTGACCATGCCGCCCCGCAGACTCGGAGCCGGTCCGAGGATCCGCAAGCCGTCCAGCCGGACCAGCACCTCGAATGCCTGTTTCGTCAGCACCTGTTCGTAGCGGTGGATGTTCTCCAGGCCGGTCTTCTGTAGGTACTCGATCGCGGCGGCCAGGCCGATCGCGGGGACGATCGGCGGGGTCCCCGCTTCGAACCGGTTCGGTATTTCGTTGGGCGTGAAGCCATCGAGCGTCACGCGGTGGATCATGCTGCCGCCACCCAAGAACGGCGGCATGGATTCCAGGATCGCTTCGCGGCCGTACAGCACGCCGATGCCCGACGGGCCCAGCATCTTGTGGCCGCTGAACGCGACGAAGTCCGCATCCCAAGCCTGCACGTCGGTGGTTCCATGCGGCGCGCTTTGCGCCGCGTCGACCAAGACGAGGGCTCCGGCCTCGTGCGCCCGCTGGATGATCGTCGGGACCGGGTTGATCGTGCCCAGCACGTTGGAAACGGCGGCGACGGAAACGAGTCTCGTACGCTCGGTCAAGAAATCGCCCAGGGCGTCCAGGACCAGTTGTCCGTCGTCGGTGATGGGCAGGAATGTGACGCGGCAACCGGTGCGTTGAGCCAGCTGCTGCCAGGGGACGATGTTCGAGTGGTGTTCCATCTCCGTCAGCAGGATCTCGTCGCCGGAATGCAGGTTCGCATCGCCCCAACTGCGGGCCACCAGGTTGATCGAAGCCGTCGTGCCGGCCGTGAAGATGACTTCCTGCACGCGGCGGGCGTTCAGGAACCGCTGCACGGTCTCGCGCGCGTTCTCGTACAGATCGGTGCTTAACTCGCTCAAGTAGTGAATGCCGCGGTGGACGTTGGCGTACTGGGTCTCGTAGGCGGTCGTCATCGCCTCGATCACCTGTCGCGGACGCTGGGTCGTCGCCGCGTTGTCCAGATACACCAGCGGAACGCCGTCATGGATCTCCGAGGCCAAAATGGGGAAATCGCCCCGGAGCGACTCGACATCCAACGGTAATTCCTCGACAGCCGTCATCGACATGGGTCGGTTCTTCCCTCTTTATCAACGCATTTGCTCACGCTAGTCTAGGGGCTCCAACCGTTTCAGGCAAGGTCCACGCCATGACTCCGACCGTGCAGAACATGTTCGCGGGCGTCCCCGGCAGGTTGCCGGAAGAGCAGTTTGAGGAGCTGATTCGCGGCGGCCAGTTTCGCTTGGAGCGGATCGTTTCGACGGGGCACGTCACGCCTGCCGGCCAATGGTACGGCCAGGACCAGGACGAATGGGTTCTGGTCCTGCGCGGCGCGGCGCAACTGGAATTCGACGGCCAAGCGGAACCGCTCCCGCTCGGGCCGGGCGATTTCGTGCTGATTCCCGCCCACTGCCGGCATCGCGTCCAATGGACCGACCCTGGGGAACCGACATTTTGGCTGGCGCTGCACTTTACGCCACGACCTCCCGCTTCCGCTTGACGTAATCCCAGACGACATAGCGGTCGAGATCGCGGCCGGCGGTAAAGAAAACGCGGCCCTTGGTCGATTCGGCCAGGCGGTAGGCGAAGCGGATGTCCTCCTCGGACTGCGACCAACTGGGCACGAGGAAGATGTTGATCGTGATCCCTTCGCGTTGGCACAGTTGGCCTTCACGGAGCGTGGCCTCTTCGGTCAACCGGTCTGGCGGATACAGCAGGTACAGCCAGGGGCCATCGAAGTGCGCCGTCGGCAGCCCGTCCGTAATCAAGATGATCTGCCGATTCGGCGTGTCTTGGGCCATCAGGAACCGGCGGGCCAGCAGCAGGCTGTGCTGGATGTTCGTGAAGTGCGGCGGGATCTGAAACTCGCTGATATCCTCCCGGCTCATGTCCACCCGAAAACGCACGATCGGGTCGAAGATCGTCACCGGCTTGGGCAACATGTCGATGATCTCGCCGCCGGGGCGAGGTTTGGCGAACGTGTACATCTCGACGAAGTGCAGGTAGTCGCCGGGATACTCGCTGCGAATCAGGCCGTTCAGAGCCAGGCCCATCCGCTTGACGTTGATGTACTGGCCGTCGTACCGCATCGACCCGCTCATGTCCATCACGACGACCGTGGCGCACTTGGGCGTGTTGCGCGTGCGATGCACCACGATGTCCTCCGTCTTCAGCCGCAACGGCAGCTGGGTTCCATCCCGCAGCATGGCGTTGACCAGCGACTGGGGGATGTCCATGTGCGTGATCGAATCGCCGAATTCGTAGGGTTTCGTTTGCTGCTGTTCGACCGCGCCTTCGCCCAGGATCGGCCCTTGGTGCCGGCCGGTGCGGGAGGGCTGCAGTTCGCTGAAGATCCGTTCCAAGAGTCGGCCTTGAAAGAGTTTGTACGCCTGCGGAGTCAGTTGGTAGACGCCGTTCTCCCTGGTCAATCCCTGTCGCTCGGCCAATTCGCGCAAGTGGTCCTCGACCATCTGCTGCAATTCCTGGAGCCGCTGCAGATCGCCCGGTTCGGTGTACTCGGCCAGTGATTCCACGTCGATGACGGCGATTTGCGCGGTCTCGCGAGCCTGTTCCAACTGCTTGAGCAATTGGTCGATCTTCTCCAGTTCCTCCTTGACCTGCAGCGCTTCGGGCACCGTCAGCGGCGTGCGGCCGGTGAACTCGTACTCGGCGGCCAGTTCCTCGACCAGGTACTTCTCGCCCAACCGCTCCATCAGCGAGACCAGTCCGCGGGCAAACGGCGAGCGGTCGTCGCCCGCCGCGTACCACAGACGTTCCAGGTCGTACAGTTGCTCTTCGCGCACGGCCCGCACAAAGCGGTCCCGGAGTTTGGCGGGCGGCTGCAGGTGTGCCGCGGCCTGGTGATAGTTGCGGGCGACGGTCTGCTGGACCGTGTCGGTTTCGTACTTGGCGAGGATCTTCCGCTTGCGCTCCAGCAGCATGGCGATCAGCGCGTCGAGGCTGGGGCCAAGTCCCGCGATTTGGCTGGGATCGAGTCGCACCGCGCGGGCCAATTCCTCGTCGGTCAATTCTCGCATCCCACCGAACGCCAGCATGTGCTCAAACGCCGGAGACACCATGTCGGGCGGCGGTTGCGTGGGGCTGGGAAAGCGCTGAGGATCGTATTTCTGGTACGTGTGGATCACGCCTCCAACCCGCTGAGGCCCCGCCATGTGCTCGTCCCTTTCCTTTCCGATCGCGACCATGAAGCCGCTCTTTCCGTTGGCTCGTATAACCGCGACCCGACGGGGAGCGCGGAAAGCTTAGAACAACGGCGGTTCCCCAGACGCACTCCCCGTTGGGTCGCGGCTAAACGAGAGAAGCTCCGCTAACATCATAGGCGGCAGCGCCGCCGCGGGAAACGGTTTGCAGTCATTCCCACGGGATGGGGCGGTTGCTCATCCGGGCGGAAGTCTCTACGATGTTAGCGGATACCGACATGAAGGACTTCAGCATCGTGGTCTGCGAGAAAACGGGTAGCTGGGCCGCGGCGATCCGCCGTGTGCTGCGTCCAGCGTCCGGTCTTGTCGAAACCAGGAGCTGGCAGGCGTGCTGGCAGGAGGTGCGAAGCCGGACGGCGGCGCTGGTCGCCCTGGAGGTTCTGCCGGAAAACGCGGAGTCGGTTTGCCGGCGTTTGGCCGAGTGGACGGGGCGGTTCCGGCAGGTCCATGTCATCCTGCTGGCGGATCGAAGCCTGCAGAGGGCCGAATGGCTGTTGCGCGAGGCGGGCGCCGCGCACGTGTTGTTTTCGCCGCGCGATATCGTCCGCCTCCGGCCGATGTTGGACCGGTTCCTGGTGCAGATTCCTCCCTCGCGGATAACGTTCCGCGAGCACGTCTGGTCGCAACTGCCTTGGGCCAGGCATGCGTCCAGGGGCGAGTGTGCCAAGTCGTGAAGTGTTTTCAAGAGGCTCGGTTGCGGCACGGCCGCGTTAGAGAGGATTGTTGGAATGGCAAATGGCCAGGTGGACACGGCGGCGGTACAGGCCGCCTTGGCGGGACTGAAGGATCCGGAGACCGGTCGCAGCTTGACGAAACTGGATCAAGTGAAGGATGTCCAGGTTGACAACGGCAAGTTGTCCCTGGAACTGTCGTTGACCACCTGGTCGGCGCCGCTGTGGCGGGACGTCCGGGAGTCCGTCCAGGAGAAGCTGCGGGCGACGTTTCCCCAGCTGACCTCGTTAACGGTCCGCCAATCGGTTCTGGAGCGTCCCGCTCCCAAACAGGGCGAAATCGGACTGACGGCGAAAAGCGTCATCGCCGTCGGCTCCGGCAAGGGCGGCGTGGGCAAGAGCACGATCGCCGCCACCCTGGCCTTCGGTCTGAAACGGGCCGGATGCAAGGTGGGGTTGATGGATGCCGACGTGTACGGTCCCAGTATCCCGCACCTGCTGGGTCTGAGCGGCCGGCCGACCATCGAGAACGAGCGGATCCGACCGATTTTCAAGGACGGCATCCCGGTGATGTCGATGGGCCTGCTGGTGCCCAAGGACGAAGCGGTCATTTGGCGCGGTCCCATGCTGCACGGGGCCGTGACGCAATTTCTCCGCGATACCAACTGGGGCGATCTGGACTACTTGATCATCGATATGCCTCCGGGGACGGGCGACATCGCGTTGTCGCTGTCGCAATTGCTGCCGCTGACGGGCGCGATCGTGGTCTGCACGCCGCAGGACGTCGCCCTGCTGGACGCGGTCAAGGCGATCGCCATGTTCCGCAAGGTGCGGATTCCCGTCCTGGGCGTGGTCGAGAACATGAGCGGCTTTGTCTGTCCGGACTGTGGTCAGCGGCACGACATTTTCGGCAGCGGCGGGGCGCGCCAGCGGGCCGAGGAGTTGGGCGTGCCGTTCCTGGGCGACGTGCCGATCCAGTTGAAGATCCGGGAGTACGGCGACGAGGGGCGGACCGAGGCGAACTTCGCCGAACCGGCGGTCGGCGCGTGCTTGGAAGGGATCTGCTACCGGCTGGTGAAGCAGCTCGCCGAGTCGGCAGCGGCCTCCCCGCCGCAGCCTCAACTGCCGGTGCTGGGTTGAGCCGCCGCGCAAAACTTAGGGCCGCCCCAACAAATCGTTGGGACGGCCCTTTCTCGTTGTTATCGGTGGGTCCCATGAACGCTCGCCGGCTGTCAGCGGACTGACGGACGCGGCAGGCGTTCATCGAACGGCTGCCTCCGGCGGCCTACTTCTTCTTGGCCGGGGCCTTCTTGGCGGGGGCCTTCTTGGCGGGCGCCTTCTTGGCGGGCGCCTTCTTCGGGGCTGCCTTCTTCGCTGCAGCTTTCTTAACGGCCACTACACGTCCTCCGTAAAACAAGGTTCCGGCGAGTTCCTTCTCGAGGGCATCCAGGTTGCCCCGAGCCGACGAGTCCTACTCGCCAACTGCTTGACTGCCACTGACTCGTTGCCGAGTTGTTTGCCTCTGTCCCCATCCCAAATGAAGCCAGCGCAAACACGCGTGGCACGTAATCTCCATCCACTGCTAGCTAATGTTTTACGAATCGCGGAAAATTATGCAACACGTTTTCGACATGTTTTCCACAAAATGCGGAACATTTTTTCTCGGCGTCAGTACAGCGAGATCGCGCTGCCGCTGCGCAGGATGCACGCCGGCTGCTCGCGACGTTGCGGGATGCCGAACAGTCGCCGGGCCTGCGGCCGCTGACAACGCAGTTGCCACCAGCGCCGCCACGAGCCGCGCGCCAAGTGCGGCGCCACGCGCTCGCCGGCACCTGACAAGATCTCGCCCCACGCCGAGGACCAAGCCGCGCGGCGGATGTGAATCGGATCCAGTCCGTACCAGTCGAGTCGCGGCGTCCGCAACACGGCGCGGTACTGCGCCGCCAACTCGATCACGCGCGCGTTCACCTCGCGCGCCCGTTGCATCGCCTCCGCAAACGTCACGCGCGATCCCGGAAACAGCAGCCAGCGGATGACGCGATACTGCCACGATGTGATCGAGGCGATTCGAGCCAGCGGAAGTTCCGTGACCACGATCCGATCACACACACCACGGAGCCGCGTCAGACACTGCTCGAGCCACTCCGCGATCTGGTCGGCGCTTGCGCCGTAGAGAATGTCGTTGCCGACGTCCGTCACCAGCGCCGCCGTCGGCAGCGCGGATCGGCGCTGCAGGTCCTCCCACAGTCCGCACGGCAAGATTCCCGGTAGCGACCGTCCGAGCACACAGCTGGTCCGTCCGTACGACCGTCCGTGACCGCAAGCCGCCAGCACATCCAGCGGAGGCTCCCAAATCAACTCGGCTGTCTCGACGATCGTCGATATCGCCCGCACGACGTTGCTGGCCCCCAGAAAGACGACTCGCCGCGATGGATCTGGCGTCGCGATCTGCGCGAGGCTGAGAGCCGGATCGAGTCCTGTCTCCATCTTCCGGCCTCACCACATCCTGCCGCGCAAGTTCTGAATTGCCACAAAGTTAGAAAATGCCAGCAGGCCGAAGAGGATTCCCAGAAAACGGTCGTGCAAAACACCGAAGCCGACAAACGCAACCGCCGCGCCGACAATGACCGACAGCCACAGCGACTTGACCACGCCTTCCCACGGATCGCTCGCCACCAGCACTTCCCGCGCGATCTGGCCGCCGTCCAGCGGATACACGGGCACCAGGTTCATCAGCCCCCAGAAGATGTTGACCCAGAGCAGGCTCTCCACCACGGCATACCACTGCTCGTTGACAGCTTCCGGCAGCGTGACGACGGGTATTGGCAGGAAGCCATAGGCTAGGTGGAACCGTACGATGCCGCCGACGGTAAAGACCAGCGCCACGACCAGCCCCGCCAACAGGAAGCCCGCGCCGGGACCGGCGGCCGAGATCAGAATCTGCGACAGCGGACCGCGCGTCCGCCGAGCTGAGCCCACTCGCCAAGGCGACGAATCGGGAATGGTCAGCCCGCCCATCATGTACAGCACGATGCGCGCGTCCTGGCCGAAGTAGCGCATCATGAACGCGTGCCCCAGTTCATGCACCAGGATCGACACGAACACGGCGGCAGCCCAAATCACCAATTTCAATTGCGCGCCGCCGCTGGCGCCAATCATGAACGCCATCAGCCAAAAGAACGGATGGACGCGCACGGGAATGCCCGCGATGCGGAAGTGTACGTCGAACTGCGTTTGTGCGGGCTCACCAGCAAACACGGCGTCGTATCCTTGTGGCTTCTTTGAACCTGCTTCGTTCCGGGCAACCCGGGTCTTCCATCAAGACGGATTCTAGCAAGATCGCGTCGAGGGGAAAACTTCTTTCGCACGCGAGACGTTCGTCATTCGTCGTTCTTGCTGGCCGCCCGCGCGCTCAGCCGTTCGAGCACGCTGGCTTGCCACGTCAGGACCAGCATCATCGTCGCCGCTGCCACGAACGTCGCGGGCCCGGCCGCGCCGCTGGGCCAGAAAACCAGTCCGTCCAGCCAGCGCCACAGGCAGATCTGGACGAAAGCGGCCGGACACACGTAGGCCAGCAGGGGAATGTGGCGGCGAGTCGGCCAAACGCCCAACGTCAGCGCCCCCAAGAACGTCGCGGCGGCGGTGAGCAATCCAATCGAGGCGGCGGCCGGCCAACCAAGACAGCCGCCGATCAATCCGAAGCCGGCCAAGGCGTCGGGCAACGTG
>CAYUFW010000003.1:21781-24905 GCA_964443915.1 uncultured Pirellulaceae bacterium | reverse complement strand
CATCCGGCGGCAACGATCAATCCCACCAGTAATCCACCGCCCAGACCGGCGAGCCCTCTGCCGCCGGACAACCAATCTTGAAGCCAGGGCTGCCAGTCCCAACTGCCGAAGTGCGACGCCTCCGTTCCCAGCGCCGGCGTCAGGGCGGTCAGCAGCAGTCCTGCGATCAGCGCCAGGGCCAGATAACGTGGCGGGACGGCGTATCCGTCGTACCGAATCAGAGCCCAACTCAGGAGCACGCACACCAAGCCGCTGTGCAGGAGGCACGTACCGATCAGATCCCAGCGAGGATGGCCGACCAGCCAACTGACGCTCATCCCCGCAAACGCCCGCTCGCCGGAACCGGGCAGGTTTACGCCCGCCAGCAAGATCTCCAGCATGCTCAGTGTCAGCACCACCAGGCCCACGGCGAGTTCCACCAGCGGATAGCGAGGCGAGATCGGCAGCCGGCACGTGCTGCAGCGGCCCCGCAGCGCCAACCAGCCGAAGACCGGGACGTTGTCCCGCGCCGGGATGCGGACGCGGCAAAACGGACAGTGGGACGAGCCCCAAAGGGAAAAACCTCGCGGCACGCGGTAGATGACGACGTTCAGGAAACTGCCCAGACACGACCCGAACACGAACAGCCAGGCAAAGATCACAAACTCGAACAGGCGGATGGGGGTTTGTTCGGCCAGGGAGACCAGGAACAAACGAGGCCGTTTGACAAGCCCTTGCGCCGGCGCCAGCACGGCCGAAACCAGCGGCCAGCCCAGGACGTAGACCAGCAGCAACGCGACCACGGCTAAGATGGCGATCAGGAAAGGCCAATTGCGTCGTTTTCGTCGGGGCATGTCGGTATTCTGACGACCCCGCTGCATTCGGACAAGGAGAAATCATCGGCATTCTTGCTCTGGGTGTTGTTGTCTACTGTGTGGATTGGTTAAGATTGGGGAAGCGTACCCATCGGTCTTGGGAGGCGAATCTCGTTCGCGGTCAAGAAGGAAGCCGTCATGTTCAACAACTTGCCGTATTTGCTGGCCGAAGGCGAAATCACTTGGCTCGTGGTGGCGGGCGTATGCATCGTTGCCGGTTTGGTCTTCTTTGCGTTCCTGATCGCCGCCGCGGCCTACGGCAAGCTGTGGTTCCAAGCGTTCATGTCAGGTGCCGACGTCAGCATCTGGAGCTTGATCGGGATGGGTTTCCGCCAGGTCAAAGCGACCGTGATTGTCACGGCCAAAATCATGTGCGCTCAGGCCGGATTGAATATCGACCGCCGCACAGGGATCAGCACGTCGCGATTGGAAGCGCACTACCTGGCGGGCGGCGACGTGATGAAGGTCGTACACGCGATCATCGCCGCGCACCGGGCCAATATCGACTTGGACTTCGACCGCGCCGCCGCCATCGACTTGGCCGGCCGCGACGTGGTCGACGCGGTGCGGACCAGCGTCTACCCGAAAGTCATCGACTGTCCCGACCCGCAGCGCAGCGGCAAGACGACCCTCAGCGCCATCGCCAAGAACGGCATCGAACTCCGCGTGCGGGCCCGCGTCACGGTCCGCACCAATCTGGAACAGCTGATCGGCGGGGCGACCGAAGAGACGGTGATCGCCCGCGTCGGCGAGGGCATCATCACCTCGATCGGTTCGTCCGATTCGCACAAGGAAGTGCTGGAGAACCCGGACCGCATCAGCAAAGCCGTGTTGGCCCGCGGCCTCGACTCCCAGACGGCGTTCGAAATCGTCTCGATCGACATCGCCGACATCGACGTGGGCGAGAACATCGGCGCGCGGCTGCAGGCCGACCAGGCGGAGGCGGACATGCGCAAACGCCGCGCCGAAGCCGAACGCCACCGCGCGGAGGCCGTCGCCACAGAACAGGAAAACCGGGCGAAGGTGGCCGAAAACCGCGCTCGCCTGGTGCTGGCCGAAGCCGAAGTTCCGCTGGCCATCGCCGACGCCTTCCGCGCCGGCAACTTCCACGAGCAGCGCCCGGCGCTTCCGGCGTAGGGGCGTCGTCGGCAGCAAGCGTGTCGGTTTGGAGTGCGGCGCCTTGTCGCCGCTTTGTGGACGACATTGCGCCGTAGCGGGCAACCCGGTTTCTGATCCTCGGCTGGCTTTGGTCCGTCGTGGCGTTGGCGTTCAGCCAAAGCGGCGACAAGTCGCCGCACTCCAAGATTCGCTTCGCGACCCTCCCCCTGCCTCCACGTGTCGTTTCGGCAGCCTCCTCCCTCGCCACCTTTTCATCGAAGCGCGCTTATCTATAATTCGGAAGCGGCGCACGGATAAGGCGGAGGTGCAGATGACATACGGTGCCAAAAGACACGTCGCTCTGGTGGTCGTCGGTTTCTGCGTCGTTCTGGTGAAGGGAGTCTGCTTGCCCGCCGCCGCTGCCGAGTGGACCGATCCGGGTTTCTTGGAGGCCGGAGTTCCCTTTCTGAAACAACACTGCCTCGCGTGTCACAGCGGCGCAAAGCCCGAGGCCGAGTTGTCGCTGGCCGAATTCCGCGACGATGCGTCGCTCTTGAAGAACCACAAACTGTGGGACAACGTGATCGGGATGGTCGAGACGGAGGGCATGCCGCCCGAAGACCGCCCGCAGCCCACGGCCGAGCAGCGCGAGGCGTTCCTCCGCGTCGTGCGCGGCGTCTTCGAACGCGCCGCGCGCGAGGCCAAGCCCGACCCCGGCCGCGTCACCATGCGGCGGATGAACCGCACGGAATACCGCAATACGGTCCGCGATCTGGTCGGCGTCGATTTTGATCCCACCGAGGATTTTCCTTCGGACGACATCGGCCACGGGTTCGACAACATCGGCGACGTGCTGACCATGTCGCCCGTGCTGATGGAGCGGTATCTCGCCGCGGCGGAGGCCGTGATGCAACGAGCGTTTGGGGGTCCGCCCGACAAGCAGCCCGCCCCAGAGCGCGGACTGCTCGCGTGCGCGGCGGACAGACGCGTTTCCGCGGAGCAGGTCGCCGCCGCCCGCATCGGCCACCAGACGTAGCTGCCGTCGCTGGAGATCGGTTGCGAAGCCGGCGTGATGGCCGGCAACTGCGATTCGGGTTACAGCTGTGTCTACTCCTCGACCATCTCCTGGCGTTCGGCCACGCAGCCGCTGCCCAAGGAAGTCAATCCCAAGG
>CAYUFW010000003.1:0-21684 GCA_964443915.1 uncultured Pirellulaceae bacterium | reverse complement strand
GCCTGTTCTCCACCACGCCTAACGCCGCCCGCGCCGAGCGCGACGCCCGCCGCAAGAGCGTGCTGGACTTCATCCGCGAGGACTCACAAGACCTTGCGGGCCGGCTGAGCGCCGCCGACCGCCGGAAACTGGACGAGTACTTCTCCACAATCCGCGACATCGAGCAGCGGATTTCGCGCTCCGCCAAGGCGCCGACGCTGCCCTCGCCCGACTACCAGCCGCCCGCTGGAATGCCGAAGCAGTATGAAGAACACCTCCGCCTGATGTGCGACTTGATCGTCTTGGCGTTCCAGGCCGACGTGACGCGCGTTTGCACCTTTGTCCTGGCCAACGAAGGCAGCAACCGGTCCTACCCGTTTATCGAAGTGCCGGAGGGCCATCACGAGCTGTCGCACCATAGCAGCGACCAGGCCAAGAAGCACAAACTGCACCGGATCAACACGTTCCACGTCAGGCAGTTGGCGTACTTGCTGGAGAAGCTCAAGTCGGTCCGCGAGGGCGGCGGCATACTGTTGGACCACGCCATGATCGCCTACGGCAGCGGCAACTCGGACGGCAACCGCCACAACCACGACGATCTCCCCATCCTCCTGGCGGGCAGCGGTTGCGGCACATTGAAATCCGGGCGGCACATCCGTTACCCGAACGAAACCCCGCTGACCAACCTCTGGCTGGCGATGCTAAACCGCATGAGCGTCGAAACCGCCCAACTGGGCGACAGCACCGGGGTGCTGCAGCGAGTTGGCGGGTGAAGCCGCAGGTCCAACTGCCGCGAAACCGCAGAGGGAAAAAAGGTGCGCACCCCCTTTTCCCACTCGATCGATCGCCTTGGACGTGGTGCAGACGGCGAAGCAAGTAGTACAATCAATCCCGGAACGACACCGATCGCACACGGGAGCGCGGCTCCGGGCAGACGACCATTCGTCTAAGGAGGTGTTCCATGACACGTACGGCGATATGCCTCGCAACGGTAGTGGTTGCTCTCTTGGTGAGTAGCTGCATAGGAGATCGCGCTGCGGATCGCACCCTTACGATATATCAAATGCAGAGCACAGGCACCTACACCGGACAGTTTCAAATTGACACGAGCCAGCTACCGCCTGACGCGATCGAGACGCGGGTCGATGATAGTAGCCAGGGGGTCCCAGTTACCACGCTGACCATTGACTACCGGTACCCTATTCAAGTCGTGCTTGTCCCAGCCAAGCAACCCTAACCGGAGGCTATTTGCCAGAGGACGAGACTCCTCTTCGCGCGTCAAAAACAGTGCGTCCCCGGTATGTAGCCCCGCGTTCGCGCAACGCCGCAGGGAGCGTGATATGCGATCTGTCATTCTCATCACCGGTGTATTCGTCGCTGCAAACCTGATCGGCGGGCGGACAACGACCGGGGATCGGACGGCCGATGGGTTGCTCCTGGCCAAAAACAGGACGGCGCGTGTGCCGATCGTCGTGGCGCAGGATGTGTCCGAGTCCACGCGTCAGGTGGCCGCAGAATTGGCTGAGTACCTGGGCCGCATCACGGGGGCGAAGTTCGACGTCACGACGGGCGATGGGGCTCGCGGCATCGTGTTGGGTACGCTGGCCCAGTTTCCCGATCCCGGACTGAAGGACGCATTGGCCATCCGCGACGGCGTGGACGGGCGCGAGGCGTTTGCCATTCGCACGGAACCGGATCGGCTGCGGCTGATCGGAGCCACGGAACTGGGCGCGTCCCATGCGGCGTTCCGGTTCCTGGAGTCGCTCGGCTGCCGCTGGTTCTTTCCGGCTCCCGAATGGACAGTCATCGCGGACAATCGCACCGCGTTCGACGCGCAACCCGAGTACCTGGCGTTGGTCAAGAACGAACGCCGCGGCCCGCAAATGTGCGTCAGCAACCCGGCGGTCCGGCAAGTGGCCGTCGAATGGGCGTTGAGCCAACTCCGCCGCCGGCCGGAACTGGACATGGTCTCACTGGAAACCTCCGATGGCAGCGACCATTGCGAGTGCGAGTCGTGCCAGAAACTGGGCAGCATCTCCGAGCGGGCGTTCGGGCTGGCCAACGAAGCGGCGCGGGCGATCGCCAAGGAATTCCCCGGCAAGATGGTCGGCATGTACGCCTACAACGATCACTGCGAACCACCGTCGTTCCCGCTGGAGCCCAACGTGTACGTGCAGTCGACCGCCGGTTTCATCCGCGGCCGCTACACGTTTGACGAACTGATGAAGATCTGGCCCAAGCAGTGCCGCAACATGGGCTTCTACGAGTATTTCTCCGTGTGGCTGTGGGACTTCGACATGCCGCCGGGCGGACGCGGGGCGGACGTAAGACTGATCTGCCAGCGGATGCAGAAGTACGCGGCGCTGGGGGCGACCAGCGTCGATTGCGAGAGCGGCAACAACTGGGGGCTGCACGGCCGCGGCTACTACGTCGCCAACCGGCTGTTGTGGAACCCCGGCACGGACGTGGACGCCTTGCTGGCGGACTTCTACGGACAGGCCTTCGGCCCGGCCGCGGCGGTGATGCAGCGGTACTACGAACGGCTCGATCCGGGCAACGATCCGCTGCTGAGCGAGCACTTGCTGGGTCTGGCGCTGCGGGATCTGGACGAGGCCAGCCGGCTGGCCAAAGACCGCCCGGACGTGCTGGCGCGATTGGACCACCTGAAGCAGTACCAGCACTACGTGCGGCTGCGCTGGGAGCACCAACGGGCGGCGGACAAGCCGCGCAAGCAGGAACTGGCCCTGCAAGCCCTGACGCACGTCTACCGCACGCGGTACAGCTACATGAACCACTGGGAAGCGATCCGCCAATCGTGGATCGACCAGCTGGTCAAGGAGTTCGACCAGCCCAGTTGGTGGGATCGAGGCGGCCGACAAACACCGCCGTGGAAGATCGACCCGTCGGTCGGACGCGACGAGACGGAGCAACGGTTCCGCGAAGATCTCGTGTTCTTTCAGCCTCAGGACGTGGTAAAGCGAACTTTCTCGACGGACTTGGTTCCCGCCGGTTTGAAGTCCGACAGTCCGGCCGCCTCGCGCCAGCAGTACCAGAAAGGAACACGTTACGCGCTGTGGAGCACCGGCGGCGAGCCGCTGGAGCTGACCATCGTGACGGGCATCATCGCCTGGTACCGCGACCGGCCGGACGCGACCTATGTTGTAACGGACGCAATCGGCAAGGAAGTCACGCGCGGCCGCTTGCCACAGGATGGAAAGGAGCACCCGTTGCGAGTCGAGGTCGCCGCCGCGGGCTTGTACTGGTTCGAGTTCAACGATCAGGCGGCCGCCTGGAGCATCCGCGTCGCGGCCGGGCGGCCGGTCGCGGTGGCGCTGTCGCGGAGCGCGCCGCCCGCACACCTGGGGCACATGCAGCGGATGTACTTCTTCGTGCCGCGCGGCACGCGGAAGATCGAGTACTACTGGAAAGGCGGCCCGCACACCGTCCACGGGCCGGACGGGGCGGTCCAGGCCGAGGTGACCGCCAGCGGCAAGTTCGTGACGGTCGAGGTCCCGGCGGGCAGCGACGGCCAGCCGTGGTCGATCACACGGCTGGCTCTGGGACACTTGTGGTTCTTCAACGTGCCCAACTATCTGGCGGCTGCGCCCGATGCGCTGCTGGTGCCGCGGGAGGTTTTGCCGTAGGCTGCAGACGGGACGTGCAAAGCGAACGACAAAAAGACGATGGGAATCGGGGAAGGAGGAGAGTCATGGGAATGGATGGTGTGAGTCGCCGCTCTTTGGCAGCGGGCCTCATGGGTTGTCTGCTCGTCGGGTTCGCCGCATCCGCTACGGGCTCCGAATCGCCGTTGCGGACCATGAAGTACACGCCGCGCCCGCAGACCGATGCGGCGGCTTGGCAGCAGGAAGTCCGGGCCAAACTGTGGCCGCTGCTGAAGTTGGACGACCTGGTCGCCAACCGCGCGACAATTGCTCTCCATCCGACGCCAATCTCGTCCGAAAAGAAGAAGGGCTACGATCTGCAAGAGATCGAGATCAACAGCACGCCGACGCGGCGCATCAAGGTGCTGGTGGCGCGGCCGGAACAGACTGGTTCTCGGCCTGCCGTCGTCTGCATCCACGGCCACGGCGGCCACCGGCGGATTGTGTACGATCCCAACTCGCTGTACCGCGGTTTTGCGGCGGCGCTGGCCGAGCGCGGTATCGTCACGATCGCCGCGGACGTGGGACAGCACGTCGTGTATGAAGAGAACCGGACGTTGATGGGCGAACGGCTCTGGGACTTGACGCGTTGCGTCGACTATCTGGAATCGTTGCCGGAGGTCGACAAGTCGCGGATCGGCTGCGGCGGACTGTCCTTGGGCGGCGAGATGGCGATGTGGCTGGGTGGGATGGACACGCGGATCGCGGCCACCGTCAGTTGCGGGTTTCTGACCAAGATGGACCAGATGGAGCAGAACCACTGCATGTGCTGGAAGTTCGACGGCCTGCGCGAGCTGGTCGATTTCGCCGACATCTATGCGCTGACCGCCCCCAGGGCGCTGCTGTGCCAGAACGGCCTGCAAGAGCCGCCGTCCCAATTCCCGGTCCCGCTGGCCGCCGAGGCTTTGCGCGAGATAGGCCTGATCTACGCCGATTACGGCCAGCCGCAAAATGCGGCCTTGCTGGCGCACTTGGAAGGCCACATCATCAACTTGCCGGGGCTGCTGGCGTTTTTCCAGAAACAGCTGGCGGAGTAGAATGGATTTCAATCCGTTCGGAACGGAATGAGTTCCGTTCTGCGACAATGCAGTACGCTACGGCTTCGCAACCGTCCTTGTCAGCATCGCGTCATCTGTCCCTGGAGTCTCTGGCGCCGGTCGCCACGGACTCCTTGCTGTAGATGGACGAGTAGCGGTAATAGACCTCCAGGGTCATGGCCGCCATGGCGGTGCAGTACAGGCGGCCGGCGTCGTCGAAGGGGCCGTCGAGGTACCAACTGCCGGTCTCGGAGCCGCTTCTGCTCTGCGTCAGGACCAGGTAGTCCCGCATCCATTGGTTCCATTTCTCCCACGCCGGGCCGCCGTAGTGGTGCATGACTTGCGTGGCATAGTAGTAGTGGTACAGGCCCATTTGGGGACGGGCGTGCACGAGCAACCGCTCGACGCCCAGGCCCAAGCCGGGCCGCTTGTGCTCCCAGCCGGTGTACATCCGGCACAGCAGTCCGATCGGCGTCGTGGCCCTGATCGGCGTGTTGAGGTCCACGTAGGGCATTTTCCGCCCGTGGGTGTATCCGTAGCAGGAGCCGACGCGGTCTTCGGAAACGAAGTCCAGGAATTTGGAGACCCGGGCCAGCGTTCGAGAATTCACCTCCAGCCCCGCCAAGTAGGCGCTCTTGAGCGCCATCAGCTGCCAGCCGACGACCGACGTATCGCCCGCCTCCCGCGGTTTGTAGCGCCAGCCGCCTCCCGGATGCTGGGCCGCCTCGATGAACATCACCGCGTACTGGGCCGCGCGGGTCAACTCGGCCTGCGTGACGGGGGCGGAGGTGGTGAGCGCCTTGCCGAGCCACGCTGAGCCGGTGGAAGCGGCGGCCAGGAGATCGCCGTCCGCCCGCCGCCCTTCCCGGCCGGATGCGGGCTCGTCGCCACGAGGCGAGACCGAGCGGGCTTCCCAGCGCGGCGCGGCACTGCCGGAGCGCGGAGCCTGGCCGCGCGTCATCGCCAGGGCCTCGCACAACGCCAGGGTGGCCAGGCCATGGCTGTACATTCGGCCCGTCGGATCCCGCAGGCTGCCGTTGCTCTCCTGGTGGTCGATCAGATACCGCAGCCCCGCTGCGACCTCGTCCCGGTATTCGCCCTGCGATTGGGTGTGGCCCGCGCCCAGCAGCGCCAGCAGCACCATGCCCGTGGCGCCGTTCTCCTCATTGACGTAGCCCCCCGGGTTCGAGCACTGACAGCCGGCGCAGTGATGTTCCCCCAATTGCTGCTGGAAGTTCCACGAGCCGTCGATGCGCTGGTGGCGGACGAGCCACAGGAGCGCGGCTTCCACCGCGTTCTCGCTTTCCGCCGTGGCCCCCTGCATCAACGCCTGCCGGCGGCGGTCTCCACGTCCGGCCAGACCGCCGCGGGCGTCGCCGCCCACTTGAAAGCCCGGTTCCGAGCCGCGCCGCGTGCCCGAGGTCAGCGTCTCCGCATCCGGCAGCGGCACGGGCACTTCGAGTTCCGGGACAACGACATCTGGCGGGTCGATTTCCGGAGCCGCCAGCGCGGCGCTGTCCACAAAGGCCAAGTCCGGCGCCAGCTCCAAGTGCGCCTTGGCCGGCAGCGGCGACGGTTCCAGGATCGGCTCCTCGAAGGACTCCGGGTCGGTGTCGTCAGAGGCATCCACGGCCTTCAGGCTGACGTACTTCGCGCCGCGGTTCGGATCCGGATACGCATACACGCTGAGGGTGAGGCAGACGAGCAAGTGAACGATGGCGCTGAACAACCAGCCGGGCACGGCCTGGAAGAGCACGAACCCTTTCGCCTGCGGCTTGCGTTCGGGCGGTTCGGCGTCCGCCAACTGCTCGATTCGTTGCTGCATCTGCCGCTGCAGAAACGGATCGACCGGGGGCGGCAGACGGTGCGCTGTGCTGGCGCGGGCAGGCGGGGGCGAGGCCAAGGTCTTGGGCGGCGGTTCGGGCGGTGCTTCGTCATCGGCGCAGACGACGGACGGCGCGGTAAGGCTGTCGAATTCCGCGTCGGTTCCGAGGTCCAGGACGTACGGCGCATCGTCGAACACGGGTTTTCCTTATGTCAACACTTCCCCCCTCTCCATGATAGAGGGATCGACGCGAAGGGTTCAAGGGTTTAACCTGCGATGTTCACGCGACGAGTGCAAAAAAACCGACGCCCTCCCGCTCACGAACGGCGGCGAGCACCGTCCCGTTCACGGCCTGTGCTCTTCGTCTTGACCACGCCCTACGCGACGGCTTTGGACTCGTCTGTTTTCGCCTCCGTTCCGCCGTGCAGCAGGTACTCGTGAATGTCCTTGGCGGCGGCCTTGCCGGCGCCCATCGCCAGGATCACCGTGGCGCTGCCGGTCACGATGTCGCCGCCGGCCCAGACGCCTTGACGGGAAGTCGCTCCAGACTCGTTGGTCACGATGTAGCCGCGTCGGTTCAGGTTCAACCCCGCCGTCTGCCGCGTGAGGATCGGGTTCGCGCCAGAACCGATCGCCACGATCACGAGATCTGCGTCCAGCAGCATTTCGCTGCCCGGCTTTGGCACCGGCCGACGCCGTCCGGATTCGTCGGGCTCGCCCAATTCCATTTCCTGGCAGCGCACCTGACGCACCATGCCGGTCTCGTCGCCGACGTATTCGAGCGGCGCACACAAGAAGCGGAATTCGACGCCTTCCTGCTCGGCGTGATGGACCTCCTCGGCGCGAGCCGGCAGTTCTTCGCGCGAGCGGCGATACAGGACAAACACCGTTTGGGCGCCCAACCGCCGGGCCGTCCGGGCTGCGTCCATCGCCACGTTGCCTCCGCCCACGACGCAGACCCGCTGCCCGCGGGCCACTGGCGTGTCGTGATTCGGGAAATCGTACGCTTTCATCAGGTTCACGCGGGTCAGGTACTCGTTGGCAAAATACACGCCGCCGAGGTTCTCGCCGGGAACGTTCATGGCTTGGGGCAACCCCGCGCCCACGCCCACAAAGGCCGCATCAAAGCCCTCTTCGTCCAGCAGTTCGTCAACCGTAATCGACTTGCCGATGACCTGATTCAGCTCCAATTTCACGCCCAGCCGCCGCAGGTAATCGACCTCCGCACGGACGATGTCCTTGGGCAAGCGGAATTCCGGAATCCCGTACACCAACACGCCGCCAGCCTGGTGAAAGGCTTCAAAAATCGTCACTTCGTGGCCCAGGCGGACCAGATCGCCGGCCACCGTGAGTCCGGCCGGCCCCGCGCCGATGACGGCCACCCGCTTGCCCGTCGGCGGGGCGAGTTCGGGCAGTTCGATCAAATCGTTTTCCCGCTCGTAATCCGCCGCGAACCGCTCCAGCGCTCCGATCGCTACCGGCTCGCCCCGCTTGCCCAGCACGCACTGGCCCTCGCATTGGCTCTCCTGCGGGCAGACGCGGCCACAGACGGCCGGCAGGCAATTGCTGGCCTTGATCTGCCGCGCGGCCGGCGCGAAGTGGCCCTCGGCGATGAGCTTCAGAAAAGCAGGGATGTTCACCTGCACGGGGCAGCCGTCCGCACACTTGGGCTTCCGGCACTGCAGACAGCGCTGGGCCTCTTGGCGGGCTTGCTCCGGCGTGTACCCCTGCGGCACTTCCAGGAAGTTCTCGACTCGCGCCTCGGCCGGCTGTTCCGGCATCGGCACGCGCGGGGGCAGTTTCACTCGTTTGTCGGTCATGGCATCTCTCTCGCTTTCGCTCACTCCCGGTCACTCGTCTGGAGATAGCGTTCCAGAGAGCAGGATTCGTGCTGGGTGTACGTCTTCTGCCGGGCCGTCAACAATGGCCAGTTGACCTGGTGGCCGTCGAACTCGGGTCCGTCCACGCAGGTGAACCGCGTCTGGCCGCCCACGTCCACGCGGCAGCCGCCACACATGCCCGTGCCGTCGACCATGATCGTGTTCAAGCTGACGATCGTCTTGACGCCGAACGGCTGGGTGGCGGCGGCACAGAATTTCATCATCACGGCCGGGCCGATCGCGTAGACGCAGGAGATGGACTTGTCGGCGTCGGCGCGGAGCAGTTCGACCAACGGTTCGGTCACCAGTCCCTGACGGCCGACGCTGCCGTCGTCGGTGGTGATGATGTGCTGGTCGCTGACGGCGGCCAGGCGGGCGGTCCAGAACAGCAGATCGCGCGACCGCGATCCCTGGATGGTGATCACGCGATTGCCGGCCTGAAACAAGGCGCGGGCGATGGGGTAGATGGGAGCCGCGCCCACGCCGCCGGCCACCATCACGACGGTGCCCGAACGGTCGAGTTCGGAGGGCATGCCCAACGGACCGATCACGGCGTGCAGCGATTCCCCCTCTTCCATTCGGGACAGCTTCAGCGAGCTAGCACCGACGACGGCCAGGACCATCGTGAGTGTGCCTTCCTCTCGGTCGAAGTCGGCGATCGTCAGCGGGATGCGCTCGCCACTCTCGTCGGCCATGACCACCAGGAATTGGCCCGGCTGGGCTTTTTTGGCGATCCGCGGAGCCGCCACGACCAGTTCGTAGATTTTCGGCCCCAACACGGTTTTTCGCAGGATCTGACTCATGAATCTCTTGGCTTCATTGCTAGCGGTCGAGGCGGATGGCAGCGTGCGCCGCGAACGCAGACAAAACGGGCTTCAACTTGTCCTATATCGAGCCTCGATCCGGAAGGACTTTGGCCGAAAACGGCAATCGCGGCCTGCTGGCGGGCATTGTCCGGCAACTGCGTCCGCCGCGCGGCGCGACTCCAAGGCTCTATCTGGCCTCCGGCCGGCGGAGCCGGCAAGGCGGTGCGTTCCCAGACGGAGCCTGGGAACGAGAGGTACGAGAAGAAGGAGACGAGAACAAGGGGCAACGACCGCTCTTCGCGGCTTCAACCGGCTTCGGACAGTCTCGCCATCGGCATTTGCTGCAGCAGTTCGACAAAGCGGGCCACGGTCGGGGAAAAGACCATGCGGTCACGGTGAAGGATGCCGATCGGCCGCTGCAAACTGCAGCCCCGCAGCCGGATTGCGGCCAGCGTGCCGATCTGCACTTCTTTGCACACGGTGGGTTCGGGCAGAATGCTGATCCCCGCGCCGATCTCCACCGCTTGCTTGATGGTCTCGATGTTGTCAAACTCCAACACCACCTCGACGTTGACGTTCTGTTGCCGGAGTTGCCGATCGATCTCCTTGCGGATCGGCAAGTCGCGGTCGAAGCCGACGAATTTCTGGCTGGCCAAGGACGCCAGACTGATGCTCTTGCGGCCGGCCAGCGGGTGCTGAGCGTGGCACGTCAGCACCATCTCTTCGGAACGCAAGGGGATGACGCTCAGCCCGCGCAGGGCCGCCGGATAGGACACGACGCCCAGGTCGACGCGGCCGCTCTGCACCGCCTCGTACACGTCCGCCGGCCGCAGGTACTCCAATTGCACCCGCGCCTTGGGGTAACTGACCATGAATTGCTGCATGCAGTGCCCCAGGCCGTACAGGCCCACCGGGTAGATCGCCGCCACGCGGACGTGGCCTTGAATCTCGTCGCCCAAGACGCGGATCCGGTCGGCGATCGCGTCGTACAACTCGATGACCTTGTGAAACTCTTCGTAGCAGATTTCGCCGGCGGGCGTGAGCATCGGCGGCCGCTTGCGGCGGTCCAGCAACTGGGTGCCGAAGTGCTCTTCCAGCCGCTGAACGGCCTGGGTCGCCGCTGATTGACTGATACGGTGCAGCGCAGCGCCGAGCGAGAAGCTCTGCTGCTCGACGACGCTGCAAAACACTTTCATCATGTCGATATTCATGTTGCGGGTCGTTCACACGACTCCCTGCGCCAGCATGGCGTCGGCCACTTTGACGAAGCCGGCGATGTTAGCGCCGCGGACGTAGTTGACGAAGCCGTTGGCCTTGCCGTAGCGGACGCAGTTCGCGTGAATCGCCTTCATGATCTGCTGCAGCCGCATATCGACTTCTTCCTTGGGCCACTTGATGACGCCCGCGTTTTGCGTCATTTCCAGGCCCGACGTGGCCACGCCGCCGGCATTGGCGGCCTTGCCGGGACCGTACATGATCTTGGCGTCCAGGAACACGTCTACGCCTTCCGGCACGGTCGGCATGTTCGCGCCCTCGGCGACGCAAATACAGCCGTTGGCCACCAGCGTGCGGGCGTCCTGACCGTCGATCTCGTTCTGCGTGGCGCTGGGGAACGCCAGGTCGCACTTCACCTTCCAGGGCCGTTCGTTGGGCAGGTACTTGGCCCCCTTGAACCGCTCGGTGTACTCACGAATGCGGCCGCGGCGGATGTTCTTCAGCTCCATCACCCAGGCCAGCTTCTCGGCGTTGATCCCGTCCTCGTCCACGATCGTACCGGCGGAGTCGGACAGCGTGACGACTTTCGCCCCGAACTCGTTCAGCTTCTCCACGGTGTACTGCGCCACGTTGCCGGAGCCGGAGACGGTCGCGATCTTGCCCTGGCAGCTGTCGCCGCGCATGGCCAGCATCTCCTGGGCGAAGTACACCGCGCCGTAGCCGGTCGCCTCGGGGCGGATCAGCGAACCGCCGTACTCCAGGCCCTTGCCCGTCAGCACGCCGTTGACGCGGTTGACGATCTTCTTGTACTGGCCGAACAGGTAGCCGATCTCGCGGCCGCCCACGCCGATGTCGCCCGCGGGGACGTCCGTGTCGGGACCGATGTGGCGGTACAGTTCGTTCATGAACGCTTGGCAGAAACGCATGACTTCGTTGTCGCTCTTGCCCTTGGGATCGAAGTCCGAGCCGCCTTTGCCGCCACCCATGGCCAGCGTCGTCAAGCTGTTCTTGAAAACTTGCTCGAAGGCCAGAAACTTGAGCACGCCCAGCGTCACCGTGGGATGGAAACGCAAACCGCCCTTGTAGGGCCCGATGGCGCTGCTCATCTCGATCCGGTAGCCGCGATTGATCTGGATTTCGCCGCGGTCATCGACCCAGGCGACGCGGAACAGGATCACCCGCTCGGGCTCCACGATCCGCTCCAGGATCTTCGCCTTGCGGTAGGCCGGCGTGGCGTCGACGACCGGGTACACCGATTCGACCACCTCGCGGACCGCCTGGTGGAATTCCGGCTGATTGGGGTTGTTGGCCATCACCTGGGCCATGAATTCTTCCACCCGCTGAGCCGTGCTGGGGGCGGAAGAACTCGGCATTTCTGCTCTGCTGGAAGACATGCGTTCCTCAAATCGTTGCTGGAGTTGTGGAAAAGTGCGTAAAGCCCTTGGCTTGCAGGCGCTGGCACCAAACGGCGATCGGCACAGCGGACAATTTCCGGAGTACATGCCGCCGCACTGGTGTCAGACCGGGATCAGCTTTGAATAAGTCAAGATTATATCTTCGGCGATTACTTGTGCAATAGCTTATAAAGAAATTCCCACATTCTTGCCCGCGGAAAGGTTCGCAACGAAGTTGTCTCGAAAGAAAAAAAGCCCGGCTCTTCAAGAAAGCCGGGCTTTGGGGGGCCGGACACGTCTTCGCGGACACGGAAATCAGCCGAATCACCGGCTGCTAAAGGTATATTGCCCGGAGCCAACCTCGAACACCGCGCAACCGCTTTCCTGCCGCAGGAACTTGACGCCCGCCACGCGGTCGATCGCCTGGCCGCCTTCCCGGACACTGGCCGGGTCCTTGGCCGGCACGTACACCGTAGCGACGGTGTTGGCGGGAATGCCGACGTCCAGGCGAAACCCGCCGTCGCCACGGCTCCACTGGCTGGTAATCCGTCCGCGGATCGAGTCGTACGAGCCGCGGGCCGAGGCCAGCCCTTTGCCCGGCGACGCCAGCACGGGACGGATCGTGATCCGCGCAAAGCCGGGGCCGTCGGTGTCGATGCCGGCCACGGAGCATTGCAGCCACTGGCCCACGCAGCCCAGCCAGTAGTGGTTGAAGGAGTTCATGCCCGGATCCTGGAAGCCCTTGTCGGGCAGCCAGCCGTCCCAGCGCTCCCACATCGTGGTCGAGCCGAGCTTGACCTGCAGCAGCCACGACGGATAGGTGTCGTTCAGCAGCAACTGGTACGCCAAGTCGGTCTGCCCGGCCTTTTCCAGCGCGAACAGCACGAAGGGCGTACCCAGGAATCCCGTGGCCAGATGCCCGTCCTGCTTCTCGATCTCCTTGACGAACTGCTGCGCGACCTGCGCGTGGCGGTCGGGGGGCACGAGGTCCAGGCCGAAGGCCAGCGCGTAGAACGTCTGGCCGGTCTCGCCCTTGCCGTCCACGATCCGGCCGTCCTCTTTCAGGAAGTTCTTCACAAACGTCGCCTTGATCTTCTCGGCCCGCTGGCGGTATTTCTGGGCGTCGTCCGACTTGCCGATGGCCGCAGCCAATTCGGCCATCAGGCGCGTCGAGTAGAAGTAATAGGCCGTGCCGATGGCTTCGGAATGCTGCGGGCCGGCCAGCCGTAGCCAATCGCCGTACACGCCGGTGCCGCGCACGAAGTCCTTGCTGGTCTTCTCCAGATAGTCCATGTATCGCACGAGCGCCGGATAGTGCCGCCGCACGACGCGCGTGTCGCCGTACAGCTGGACCATCTGCCAATTGCAGACCACGCCAGCGTCCGCCCAGCCGGTGTTGCCAAAGCCGACAATGTCCACGTGCGGGGCCACGTCTCCCAGACCGCCGTCCTCGCGCTGCGAGTCCTGGCAGAGGTCCGTCAGCCACTTGGTGAAGAAGCCCGGCGAGTCCAGGTTGAGGCAGGCGGTCTTCATGAACACCTGAGCGTCGGCAGTCCAGCCGGCCCGCTCGTCGCGCTGCGGGCAGTCCGTCGGCACGTCCAGGAAATTGCCTTTCTGGCCCCAGAGCGTGTTCTCGACCAGCTTGTTGACCAGCGGCTCCGAGCAGTCGAACAGTCCCGTGCGCGGCAGGTCGGAATGGACGACGATGCCAGTGACGTCCGCCAGGTCAGGTTTGTAGTCCAATCCGGTCACCTCCACGTATTGGAACCCGTGGAAGGTGAAGTACGGTTCATAGGCCCGCTTGGTCCCGCCGTCTAAGCAAAAGGTGTCCGTCGCTTTGGCCGCCCGGAGGTTGACGGTGTAAATGGTGCCGTCGGCGTTGAGCATTTCGGCGTGGCGCACGACCACCTTCTGGCCCTTGCCGCCCTTGGCCAGCAGCCGCACCCAGCCGACCATGTTCTGGCCCAGGTTGAACACGTAGACGCCCGGTTTGGGTTCGGTCACTTCCTTGGCGGGCAGTTCCTGGATCCGGCGGATGGGCAGGCCCGGGTGCGATTCCAGATTCGCCTTGGCGTCGGCATCCACGGTCGCCGTGCGCCAGCCGGCGGCGTCCCCACCGGCCGCACACCAGCCGGGTTTTTCCAGGCGCGCGTCGTACACGCAGCCCATCAACATGTCGCCTTCGCGAATCGGGCCGTAGGCGGCCTGCCAGCTGCCGTCGGTCGCAATCACGCGGCTGGTGCCGTCGGCAAAATCCAGTCGCAGGTGGGCGATCAAGCGCGTCTTGTCGCCGTAGTAGTTCCGCCGGCCGGAGAAGGCCAGATAGCCCGCGTACCAGCCATCGCCCAGGATGGCCCCCAGCACGTTGTCGCCCAGCTTCAGCTGGCTCGTGATGTCGTAGCCGAAATAATGCACGCGCTTGTGATAGTCGGTCCAGCCCGGCGACAGCACGTCGCTGTTGAGCGGCTTGCCGTTCAAGTGCAATTCGTAAACGCCCAGTGCCGACGCAAACAGCACGGCCCGCTCGACGGGCTTGTCCAGCGAAAACGCCTTGCGCAGGTACGTCGCGGGCAGGATTCGAGGCACGCTCAGCTTCAGTTCGCCCCAGGGCTGATCGCCGTGCCGGGCAATCGCGTTGGACGCGGTCCATTGGCTGTCGTCAAAGTCGGCCCATTTCCAGCGCTCGCCGGGCGTCCGGCTGCTGTGCCAACTGGCGTCGACCGGGACGACCAGCGGATCGCCGGACTGAAACAGGACGATCAGCTTGCCCATCAGGCCCGCCGGCGACGGCGCCTTGCCGCCGTTGGTGACCTGGATGCCCAACGCATTGCGTCCGGGCTGCAGCCGGCCGGTGACATCGAGGGCGGACGGGTTCTTCCAGTTGTGGCCGTTGCCCGAGTCGTGGCCGTTGACGTACAGTGTAAAGGCGTCGTCGGCGGCGATCAGGAAGGTGGCCTGCGCCACTTTGCTGCCCGCGGGAATTTCGATCACGGTGCGGAAATACGCCGGACCTGCCGGTTGATTGCCAGCCTTTGCGCCGCTGGTCCAGAACCACGAGCTGTCCCGGAAGGTCAACAGCTCCCGCAACGCCCTGGCTTGCGGATCCTCGGACTCCGCGTCGCCGTCAAACCCGATCCATTGAGCCTGCCAGTCCTCCGGCTGGAGCAGCCCCATCGTCCAGCGGCCGACGGGGCTCCAGTCGCACTCCTGGCCGTCCTGGTCCCAGACGCAGACTTTCCAGAAACAGTCCTGGGCGGAACGCAAAGCCTGCCCCGCATACTCGACGTTGACCGATTGGTCGGAAGCTATCTTGCCGCTGTCCCACAGATCGCCCTGGCCGGATGCCAGCTTGGCTTTCGAACCAGCCACCAGGATGTGATACGCACTCTGTTTGAGCCCGCGCTGCGACTCCTGGGCCGGCACCAGCACCCAACTCAACCTTGGCTGGCGGACGTCGATTCCGATCGGGTCCGTCTTGTACTCACAGCGCATCCGCTCCACCTGCAAACTCCCCGCGGCCCACGCGGCGGTCGTGGTAGCGACCAACGCGACGATTCCCAGCACACAGCGAACAGATGTCATCCCCATGATCGTGTCCCTCAATTGGTATTTGGATCTTCTGCCAACGGATTTACCAAAGCGGACCAGCTTACGCAAGCCGGCAAACCCACGGCTTGGCGCGGCCTCCGGCGGGTGGCGCAGAAGGCCGGCCGTTTCGGAAAGGCCGGGCGTCAAGAGCCGTCTGACAATTGGTTGTCGATCTCTCGCCTGCGCGGGGCCTAACCGATCAGATCTCGTACAGCGGCCCGAACTTCCGCCGCAGCTGTTCCAGCAGCGGCTGGTGCGACAGCGGCCGGCCCGTGACGGCGGCGACCAGTTCGGAGGCGGTGAAGCACTGGCCCCGGGCGTGAATACGTTCCCGCAGCCAGTACAGCAGCGGACCGAAATCGCCGCGTGCCAGCAGCGGCTCGACGCCGCCCAGGTCCGCGTCGGCCTGCTGGAAGAACTGGGCCGCGTACAAATTGCCCAGCGTGTAGGTCGGGAAGTAGCCGATCAGTCCGGCGCTCCAGTGGATGTCCTGCAGCACGCCGTCCGCGTCGTGGGGCGGTTCGATGCCCAAATAAGTCCGGTACTTCTCCCGCCACGCGCCGGGCAGATCGGCCGCGGCCAGTTCGCCGCGCAGCACCGCCCGCTCCAACTCGAAGCGGATGATGATGTGCAGGTTGTACGTCGCCTCGTCCGCTTCCACGCGGATCAAGCTCGGCCGCACGTCGTTGACCGCAAAGTGAAAATCGTCCAGCGACACGTCGGCCAGGGCGTCGGGGAACTGCTGTTGCGCCAACGGGAAGAATTGCTGCCAGAACGCCCGGCTGCGGCCAACCGCGTTTTCCCACAGCCGTGACTGCGACTCGTGGATCCCCAACGAGACGAACGTGCCCGGCGGCAGGCCGTAGAATTCGGGCGGCAGGCCCTGGTCGTAGAGCCCGTGTCCGGCCTCGTGCAGGATGCCGAAGAAGGCGGTGGGGAAGAAATGCTCGTCGTACCGCGTCGTGATGCGGCAGTCGTGCGGACCGACGCCGGCGCAGAACGGATGATGGGTCACGTCCAGCCGTCCGCGCTGGAAGTCGAATCCGATGGCCGCAGCCGCCTGCTTGCCGAACGCCTCCTGGGCCGCCACCGGATAGCGGCGGCGGAGGATCTCGCGATTCGGCTTTCGGCCGCTGCCCACCAGGGCGGCGGCCAACGGCGTCAGTTGCTCGCGCAGTCCCGCCAAGACGCCCGCCACATCCGCCGTGCGCGCCTGCGGCTCGAAATCGTCCAGCAACGCGTCGTAGGGCTCGTCGGCGTATCCCACGGCCTCGGCCTGCTGACGTTTCAGCCGGTAGATTCGCTCCACGTGCGGCAGGAAGGACGCAAAATCGTCGTTCCGGCGGGCTTCCGTCCACGCCTGCTGGCCCAAGACGCAGGCGCGAGTCAGTTCTTCGACCAGGCTCCGCGGCAGCTTGCGCCGCTTCTCGTAGTCCCGCCGCACCTCGCGGATCGTGGCGCCCGACGGACTGTGCGGATCCGCCGCCTGCGGACTGTCGGCCAATTCGTCCAGCCACGCGCCGAGCTGCGGATCCGTGCGCCGGCCGTGTACCAGCCCGGACAGATACGTGATCTGCTCCGCCCGGTACTCCCCGGCCGCCGCCGGCATCATCGTCCGCTCGTCCCAGCCCAACAACTCCTGAATCGATTCGATCATCGCCGTCTGGCGGACGAAGGCACACACTTGGTCGTAGACCGCGGGCAGAGATTGAGCCATCAGACACTCCTTATTCCTTCTGAGTTTCCAAACCCAACTCCGCGAGGCGGCGTTTCGTTTCAGCGTCGTCCAGCAATCGCCGGAACGCTTCGACCGCCGAGCGCGCGGCTCGCGACTTGGGAACGACAAAATCGTACTGTTCGTGCGTCAGGGGTAGAAAGCCCAAATCGGCCTGGTCGGCGACGCGGTGGATGGCGAGGCCCCAATCGGCGCGGCCTTGGGCGACGGCGGCGGCGATGGCGTTGTGGCTGCGCGGCTGAACGGCATAGCCGGGCGGGCGGGCTCCGGCCAGCAAGCGGTCGATCAGAATCCGCGTGCCGCTGCCCGGGTTGCGGTTGACCATCACGCAGGACGGGTCCTGGACCGCAGCCGCAACGGCTTGGTGCGCGTCGCGGCCCTCGAACCGGCCGTCGCCACGGCGGAACACCACCCCTTGCAGTCGCCCGTAGCCGGGAATCAGCAGCAAGTCGTCGGTCAGGAAGGGCCGGTTGTACTGGCCGGTCTGCGGGTCCAGCAAGTGAATGCCCGCCAAGTCGCATTCTCCGCGGCGAGCGGCATCCAGGCCCGCCGTCGAGCCGACCGCCAGGAACTTGGTGCGGAATCCGAATTCCTGCAGGCGGCCCAGCAGGTAATCCAATCCGACGCAGTGGCTGCCGATGACCACCAAGTCCGCCAGGCGCAGGTCGCGGCCCAACAGCTGTACGTCCACCACGCTGCCGGCGGCGACGATCTCGACATGGCGCCCGATCGTAATGAAGCCGTCGGCGTGACTGAAGGTGGTGACCGACCCGGAGCCTTTGCCCATCGGGTAAGCGGCCAGCGCGACCTCGCCGGCGGCGGCTTGCGGCCGTTCGACCAGTCCGACCAACATGTACTCGGTGCGGCCGATCTCCGAGTTGACCTTCACGGCCAGCCGGGCCGGCACCACCGAGCGCGCTTCGGGAGGCCGGCCGGCCAGGGCTCGGATCACGGGCGCAATGAACTCGTGAAACGTGAAGACCGCGGACGTGGGAAAGCCCGGCAAAACCACGACGGGCTTGTCGCCGCTGGCGGCCAAGCAGATCGGCTTGCCCGGCTTGAGCGCCACGCCGTGCGCGACGATCCCCGGGTCCGTCAGTTCGGCGACCACGCGATAGGACAAGTCGCCTTGCCCCTTGCTGGTGCCGCCGGACAGCAGCACGACATGGCAATCGCTCAAAGCCTGGCGGAGGGCGGTTCGCAATTGCTCCACGTCGTCGGGCACGATGCCCATTTCGACAGGCTCGCCTCCCAACTCGCGGACCGCATCGGCGATGATGCGGGCGTTGGAATCGTAGATCTTGCCCAGTTGCAGCGGCGCGCCCGGAGCGACGATCTCGTCGCCGGTCGAAAGGATCGCCACGCGCGGCCGCCGCCAGATTGGGACCTGGCTGACGCCGATGGCCGCCAGCACGCCCGTCTCGCGGCTGGTCAACACGTCCCCGCGCCGCAGCACGGTCTCGCCCGCGCCGATGTCCGTCCCCGCAAACGAGACGCCGGCGCCCGGCGGCACGGCACGGCGCACGAGCAACGCGTCGCCTTCTTCGTCCGTGTGCTCGATCATCACCACGGCGTCGGCGCCGCGGGGCAACATACCGCCGGTGGCAATGGCCGACGCAGTTCCGGGGACGACCTCCAACTGCGGGACGACGCCGGTGGCGATGATTTCGGGCAGCAGCCGCAACCGGCGCGGAGCTTCTTCGGCGGCCTCGAACGTGTCCGCGGCGCGGACGGCGAAACCGTCGAAGTTGGAACGGTCGAAGGAAGGAACGTCGACGCTCGCCGCCACGTCGCGCGCCAGCACGCGTCCCAGCGATTCGGCCAGCGGCACAAACTCGTCGCCCAGGGGCGACAGGCGGACAACGCGGCGAAAACGGCGTTCCGCTTCGTCGCGGTCGATGACTTCCAGGAACTGCTGTTGAGCGGGCATGGGGGAAGGAGCAATGGGATTTATGGGAAGAATGGGATTTATGCCACGTCATCGGTTGTCAAACCGCCACAAGCCGGCTTCGGAAGCGGCGCCGCGGGCGGCGGCCAGTTCCTCCGGCGTGGGGCGGCGGTTGATGTCGGCGTATTGGGGCCGGCCGTCGCGGGCGATCCGGCCGACGTCGTACGCGGGCCGGTACTGAGCCATGATGTTGACGTACGTATCGGGCGAGACCTCGCGCGCCAGCCAGCGGAAGATCTCGGCCGACTCAGCCACTTGGCCGGGCACCACCAGATGACGGATCAGCACCCCGCGCCGCGCGATTCCGTCCGGCCCGAACTTCAGCGGTCCGACTTGTCGGTGCATTTCCGCGATCGCCTCGCGAGCCCGCTCCGGGTAGTCCTTCGCCTTGGATAATCGACGAGCGCTTTCGGCATTCCAGAACTTGAAGTCGGGCATGTAGATATCGACAATCCCGTCCAGCAGTTTCAACGACGACAGGGCGTCGTAGCCGCTGGTGTTGTACACAATCGGCAACCGCAGTCCACTCGGCACGGCGGCCACAATCGCCTCGATCACTTGGGGCACCACGTGCTCCGGCGTGACGAAGTTGATATTGTGACAGCCGGCCCGCTGCAGGGCCAGCATCATACGAGCGATCTCCTCGGCCGTGTACTCCTCGCCGGACGGCTGTTGGCTGATGTCCCAATTCTGGCAGAAGACGCAGTGCAGGTTGCACAGGCTGAAGAAGATCGTGCCCGAGCCGTTCCAACCTCGCAAGCAATCCTCTTCGCCCAGATGCGGAAAGGCGCTGGAGACGCGGGCGTAGCGTCCGGTTCCGCAGACGCGCGTCTGGCCGGCCCAACGGTTGACGTGGCAGTTCCGCGGACACGCACAGCAATCCTCCAATTCTCGCCGTGCGGAGGCGGCGCGTTCGGACAACTCCCCTGTCCGAGCCAAGGCCAGATAAGCCGGCTCGAACGGTTCGATCAGAAAACGCGGGTCCGCAGGGGAATGGGAATCGCTGGTACGACGCATCCCAACGAAGCTAGCAGGGCGTCAAATCCGGTGTCAACGGTCCCCAACGCTTGACTTGGCATTCCCGAGAGCTAAAGGTTAACAGGGGCCGGCGACTCTTGCCTGCCCGCTGCGTCCTGACGCCACTTGGCGACATCGAAAGGGACTGGCCATGTTCCGTCGCACCGCGTTTTCGCTTGTCGTTCTGGTGAGCACGGTTCTCACGTGCAGCTTGGTCGAGGCAGAGCAGCGCGGGCCGCGGCCAGGACGGGTCCGTCGGTTCCAGCCGGCTCCGGTTCGGCCGCTGGACCAGCCGCAGAGCTATCAACTGGATCAATCGCCGCGGAGCCGCTACTCGTATTGGCGGGACCTCTACCCGCAGTTCTACGGCGGCTTTCACTATCGCCAGATCTACGAATTCGGCCCGCCGGGCGATTTCGGGTTCCGCGGGTCGCCCTGGTGAACACGGACAACGGTCACGTTCTTCTGTGGCGTAAGCTTCCAGCTTGCGGTAGATGCTCCCTCGCAAGCTGGAAGCTTACGCCACTTATTTCTCGAACGATGCTCACCACCGCCGCGAATTGCGGTCGCGGTCCAGAATCGCCACCGCCTGCGGGCTCAGGCCGAACTCCATGTTGGGCCGGTTCAACTCCAGCAGCACGTGCAGTTGGGAATGCGGCGAGTCGTGCGTCATGATCGGGGCCCGGACCACGCGCAGCAGGCTGCTGGGCCGCCCGTTCCAACGGGCCACGTACATGCCGGCGTCCAGCGTCGGTTCCGGCTGCAAGCCGTAGTACTGCGTCACGACTCCCACCAGTTTCCGTTGGTCGCCCGTGTAGCCCTCGAAGGACAGCCGCTGCAGTTGTTGGTAGCGGTTGAAGTAGTACGTCAGCGAGCCGGCCAGATCGTCGACGTTGGTGCCGGTGACCACGGGCACGCGCATGCCCTCCAGCCCCGTTTCGGCCAGACACGCGGTGACGCGCGGCCAGCGGGCGGTGACCCATTGCGGCGTCACGTCGAACCGCAGCACGTCGGCCAGTTGAATCACTGGCGGCCCGACGAGATCGGCAGCCACGTTGGTGCGCGGGGACTGGGCGTCGCGGCCAAAGCTGAATTCGGAACGGAAGTCGGGCAGCGGAACGCCGCCGCTCACCGTCGGCACCGGCATGGGCGTCGTCACCGCCGCGGTGTCGTCGGCCGTGATGGCTCGGTCCAGGGCCTGGAACGCCGACTGGGACCAGTTCTCTTCCGTCAGCAGGTACGGCCCCCCTGCGGCTGCTGCCACGACCAAGGGCAGCATATACTTGCGATTGAACATTCTCCCCTCGCCTCCTCTCGCGGCCAGGGCCCGGGCGGATGAGTCGCTCACGGTGAACGGGTCCCCGAACCCGTCCGGGACGGCTGCGGAGTGCCGTCCAACGTGGCTTTCTTTCGCGCCGGGGCCATAGACCGCCCCCTGATCGGCAACATCGGCCAGCGGAGGCGGCTTCCTTGCCTGTTTCGCCCCGGGGCGGGAGAACCAACACAGCAGGCGAGTCCAGCAGAAGTGCGAAATTCGGCGCAGGTGATCGAGAAGGAACGAACGCGATCCGCGGCTGCCACGAAGGTAGGTTGGGACT
>CAYUFW010000002.1:85973-92302 GCA_964443915.1 uncultured Pirellulaceae bacterium | reverse complement strand
TGCTGCTGGAGGACGTCCGCCGCCACGCCCGAGGTTGCCCGCAGAGCGACGACATCACGATTATGACCTTCGGCCGCGACCCGTGAGCGGCTGGACGGTCCCGCCGCGTCGGCCTGGCGCTCGACGCGGCTCCGACTCCGATGGTTGCCCAGGTCGCGGCTCAGGCCACCAGCTTGCGGACGGCAGGCGCATGGCCGGCTTGTCCGAACTGGATCATCCGCTGCTTGCAGATTACCTGCATCGCGGCGCGAGCGGGCTTGAGGTAGTCGCGGGGATCGAACTTGTCGGGCGTCTCCCAGAAGACCTTGCGGATGGCGGCCGTAATGGCCATCCGGTTGTCCGTGTCCACGTTGATCTTGCGGACGCCGTGCTTGATCCCGCGCTGGATCTCTTCGACCGGCACGCCCCAGGTCTGCTTCATCTTGCCGCCGTACTGGTTGATCATGTCCTGCAACTCTTGCGGCACCGACGAGCTGCCGTGCATCACCAGATGCGTGTTGGGGATCCGCTTGTGGATCGCCTCGATCTGGCTCATCGCCAACACCTCGCCGTCCGGCTTGCGGGTGAATTTGTACGCGCCGTGGCTGGTGCCGATGGCCACGGCCAAGGCGTCGACGCCCGTCTCGGCCACGAAGCGAGCGGCTTCTTCGGGATCGGTCAGCAACTGGTCGTGGCGCAGCGCGCCTTCGAAGCCGTGACCGTCTTCCTTCTCACCCTTGCCGGTTTCCAGCGAACCCAGGCAACCCAATTCCCCTTCCACGGAGACGCCGCGAGCGTGCGCCATCCGCACGACCTCGGACGTGACTTGCACGTTGTAGGCGAAGTCGGCGGGCGTCTTGCCGTCTTCCTTCAGCGAGCCGTCCATCATCACGGACGTAAAGCCGTTGTCGATCGCGCTCATGCACGTCTTGACGCTGTTTCCGTGGTCTTGGTGCATGACGATGGGAATCTCCGGATACAGTTCGGCAGCGGCCAGCATCAGGTGCCGCAGGTAGGCGTCCTGGGAGTAGGAACGCGCGCCGCGGGACGCTTGGACGATCACCGGGGAATCGGTTTCGCGGGCTGCCTCCATGATGGCTTGGATCTGCTCCATGTTGTTTACGTTCAGCGCGGCCACGCCGTAGTTGTTCTCAGCCGCGTGATCCAATAGGGTCCGCAAGGGAATCAAAGGCATGCTCAATCCTCCTTCTAAGAGAGCTTGGTGAATCGCCATTATCGTACGCTATGGGGCTTGGGTGGCGATAGGGGTGTGCGCTTGTTGAGGTGCGAATAGATCGTCGAACTGCGTCTGGGCCAGACGCAGCAACACCAATTTGCCCGCGCCGGGAACCGAGCCGGACGTCTTGCCGGCAAACGCATTGCCGACCCCGTTCACACCGGGCAAGGTCTGAAGAACCAGGGTCTGGCCCGGCACCAGATCCGCGTTGACCTTCAGATCGGCGTAGCGGACCGAGTCCCGGCTGGCATCCAGGCGGAACAGGCCGTCCCCGCCCACCCAACGTTGTCGTGGCGGACCATGCTGGATCTCCGGCACGAGTTGCAACTCGACACGACCATCGCCCTTGGGGACGACCGTGATTGCCAGCTGGCACTGGGCATCTGCGTATTTGGCCGCTCCCTCGAAGTCCTCTCCATCGCCGCCAACGAGCAGTTCCTTGCACGTCGGCCCGATAGGGACCGAGCGGTGCTGATTGGCCCGGCACTGGATCCGCCGCTGGGCGGGCACCTCGCTGACGACGGCCGTGCGTTCGGATTCATCCAACTGGAGCAACCTGCCCCGGTCGGCCAACCGATCGGTGATCCAGGAAGGCAGTTGGCTGCCCAAGACACCGCAGCGGAAGCCGTTCTGGGCTAATCTCTGGCGCAATTCCGTCGAGACGTGTTGTTCGTCCGCCGCCTGCCACAAGTCGGAAGTCAGGTCTTTTTCGACGTCGGCCAGATCGAGCAGGGCGAGTTCCACCACGACACTGTCCGGCGACATCTTGGCGGACTGGAGCAACGACTTGCCCGCAGGGCTCGTGGACCAGGGAGAGCAACCGGCGAGGACTGCCAACGTCAGAACAAGGAAGAAAGATACGGGTTGCGGGTTGCGGGTTGCGGGACGAATGGATCCGAAATCGCCTGACTGCTTTGACGCGGTATGCGAAACTTGCCTGATCCTGTCGAAATCGTTGGCCAGCCGCGTATTCCCCATATCCCGCATCCCGCAACCCGTATCGCGTATCCCGCACCCCGTATCCCGCAACGCACAGCTCGCATGCCGCCGGGATAGTAGTGCAATCCTGCCCGCAAAGTCAATACAGCCAAACGTTTACTACGGCATCAGCCGGGTAGCCCTCGCTGTCTTCCGGGACCACGACGAATCCGTCGGCTCGCGTGGTGGAACTGAGGATGGAAGCTCCGCTAATCGCCAGCGGCTCGATCTGGCCCTCAACCAGCTTCACGCGGGCATAGTCCAAACGTCCAACGGTCGACACGAGTTTGCGTCTAAGCCTAAGTTGTGTTTGAACATAGGGCCAGTCGTCCGACAGACCGGCCATCCTCCGGATGGCCAAGCCCGCAAAGAAATCGTACGCACAAAGGCATGAAACAGGGTTTCCTGGCAGCAAGAACACGAGGTGCTCGCCCAGTCGTCCCATGCCCGCGGGACTGCTGGGACGCATGGCCACGCCGTGAATCGGCAACTCGCCGAACGTCGCCAGCAAAGCCGGGGCGTGATCTTCTTGGCCCACGCTGGAGCCTCCCGAAACCAAAATGACATCGGCGTCACTCCGCATCTGGCCGAGAATCGCGTCGGGATCGTCGGCCACGATTCCAGCATCGGTCGGGATCCCACCGTCCCGACGAACGAGTGCGGAAAGCATCGGCCCGTTTGCATCGGTGATGCGATATCCGCTGGGCTTGCTGCCCGCGGGCAACAACTCGTTGCCCGTAATGACGATACGCACGACTGGTCGGCGCACAACGGGAGCTTGGCGGACGCCGATCGAAGAGAGAACCCCCAAATCCTGCGGGCGGAGTCGACGACCCGTCGTCAGGACGATGCTGCCTCGCGCGATGTCCTCGCCCCGCCGCCCAACGTGCTTGCCCGGAGAGACTTCACTGGCGGCAAGTACTTCGGAGCCTTGGAATTCGGCCTGCTCCGCCGGCAAAACCGCGTCGGCGCCGGGAGGAACTGCAGTCCCCGTCATAATCCTAACTGCTTGACCCGAAGAGACTTTGACAGATGGATCGCCGCCGGGGAGAAGCGTCCCTGTGAGGGCAAATCGAAGTCGGTTGTAGGGCGACGCCCCCAGAGTGTCGGCTGCCTGAACGGCGAAGCCGTCCATCATGGCTCGGTCGAAACCCGGCACATCCACGTCGCTGATGACGTCCTCCGCAAGAACACGATCCGCTAAGTCGAGCAGGGGCACGTTTTCCGTCGGCAAAGGGTGGCTGTGCGCCCGAACCCATTCCACGGCCTGTCCGACGCCAACGCGACTGGCGAATCCGGTCATGCGAACGTCGTGACGTTGGTCGCCGCGTGGAATCTGTCCGTTCATGATTTGTCGTAAACCATTGTTTTAATTACGTTTGCGAGGCAATCACGGAGGAGGACGTCTCCGGAGAAACCGCAGGCGGGGGAAATTCTAGCGGTGTTCGATGAGGTGGAGCAAGCACCCGGAAGCCGCTCTCGGCACTTCTCCAGACACGTATATCCGAAGTCTGTTCCCATAACCTATGCCATCTGAACCCGCTCGAAGGAGGGTAACTGTGCGAAGACTCGCAGCGTCGGAATCCACTCGACAGTCATCAGTTTCCGAGTGCCCCGGTTTCTTCGGCTGGCTTGGCCGACGTCTGCCAGTGGGACTCCGGCGGGGCCTTACAGGCGGCGTTTCCGGTAGGATCACACCTGAGACGGCCCGCTTCAACTGTCCGCTGCGATGGAACTTCGCCAGAGCGCTCCTCGTCAAAGCCGGGTGAAACTGTCGCAAAAGGTGAGGAAGTTGGCCGGTATTGAGGGTCAGCTGTTTTGCATAACCCCTACAGGCAACTATAATCCGACTTGAGCCGTTGTTATCTTCGCATATTCCCTAGATTGCTCATGTTAGCATCGAGTTGCCCCGATTTGACGTAAAGTGAAGGTGCATTGTCGGCATCTACTAGGGTATCCGTATTTCGACCTGGAAGGCCTTCTGATGCCCCCCCTTTGTTCCACTGGGTGCGGCTGAGTAGGTCGGAGTCTATTGATTGACACGAGGTTGGTATGACCATTGGTCGTTGTCGCAAGTCGTCGGCGAGGGCGAAACGGGCATTCAAGCGGCGTGAGGACGCGCGACGCCAGCGTTCTAGGCAGGGACTGCGGATCGAGGCACTGGAGGACCGTCGGCTGATGGCGACCGGCCCTCAGTTGGTCGGCGTCCAGCCAAATCAGGGCGATCTGCTGAAAGACGGCGACGTTCGAAACGTCGCGCCGCGCGAATTGATTTTTCACTTTGACCAGGCGGCGGTGATCGATGAAACGACGCTGGGCGCGATCCAGGTGACGCGGAGCGGCGGCGACTTTGCGTTCGAAGTAGCGACGGCGCGGACGGATTTCAACACGTCGGGACAGGTGGTCGTCGAATTCCAGGCCCAGACGGCCGGAGAGGCTGGCAACGGCGTTTCGCTGCAGTTCAGCAAACGCAATGTGGGCAAAGCGGCACCGCCCACGATCAAGGTCGAGGGACAGACCATTTTGGTCGAACTCAACTCGACGCCCAAGAACCAGACCACGGCGCAGAACGTGGTGAATGCGATCAACGCGAATCCGAACGCCAGCCGGCTGGTGAAGGCGGTCATGATCTCCGGATCGAGTGCGACCGACATCGCCACGCCGGCGATCACGTATTCGCCACTGCAGCTGTCGGGCGCCAACCGGGCCTCTAAGACATCGGACTTCAATACGGGGGCGAAGTTGGCGGTCACCTTCACGGCGGTGGAGCCGGGACCGGCGGCGAACGGGATTCGGATCGAGGTCACCAAGAGCGATCATGGAGGAGCCGGCGCACCGTACATTCAGTTGAGCGGGCAGCGGACGATCCGGATCGATCTCAACTCCAATCCGGGCAACGAGACGACGGCAGGCCAGTTGGTGAGCGCGTTCAACGCCAATCCGGCTGTGCGGGCTTTGGTCGTGGCCTCCAACCCGGTGGGTTCGCCAAACACCAAGCTGACGACGGGCACGATCAACTACTCGCCGCTGGTCCTGACCGGCGCCGACGACGTGGTGGTCGAGCCGGGTTACGTCGGCCTGGGCGATACGCCCCGCGACGTGATCTTCCGCTTCGCGGAGACTCTGCCGGACGACCTGTATCGCATCGATATCGCCGGGACCGGGACGGCGGCCTTGCGGAGCCAAAACGGGTTCGCCTTGGGCGACGAGACGGACGACGGCACGGACAACGGACTGAACTTTTCCCGGCAATTCGAACTGGATCTGGGAGCGCAGGTCTTGGCCGTGGTGCCACAGCCGATCACGAGAAACGCGACGACGGGCAAGCTGTCGCAGGCAACCACGCAGATCGAGGTCTATTTCAACGACGACGACCTGGACCCCGTGCTGGCCAATCTGCCGACCTTTTATCAGCTGATTGCCACCCGTGACACGGTCAGCACGGCGGACGACGAGGTCCATCTTCCGACGGCGGCCCAGTATTCCGCGGAGGCGGACCGGACCATTCTGACGTTTTCCCCGAACGTGCTGCGGAGCGGCACGTTCCGCTTGCGAATCGGGACTGACGAGACGCCGTTGGCGGCGCCGATCCCGGTGGACTTGCGCGATGCGGACGTGGGCTCCAGCTTTCCGTCGGCCCACAACCTGGGGAACGTCGGCGGCAGTCTCGTGGTTTCGTCCGAGATCGAGCCGCAGGTCTATGAACTGACTCTGCCCGGCGGGAACGACGAGCCGGGCCATCGTGCCATTCCAGCGGACATCCAGGATCACCTGCTGCGATCGGCTGATGCCGAGAATGGGATCGCGACCGTGTTCTACAACTTCCGCAGGGACTACGGGCGCGATCCGGCGGGCAATCCGCTGATCAACGTGATTACGGAGGCCCAGAAGCAGCGGGCGCGGGAGGCGTTTGAGTTGTACGGCCAGTCGTTGGGCGTGCAGTTCGTCGAGACGGCTTCGCAGGGCATCGTGGTCGCCACCGGTGACATGCGGGCGCTGGATCCCACCGTCGCCACGGGACGGGGCGGCGTGCTGGGTCTGGCCGGGGTCGACCCGGTGACGCGGCAGACGACCGTCATCATGGACAACGCGGAGAACTGGTACGAGTCCTTCGGCGCGTCGGACGATCCCTTGC
>CAYUFW010000002.1:34772-85963 GCA_964443915.1 uncultured Pirellulaceae bacterium | reverse complement strand
ACGAGTTGCCGCCGGGCACGGTCATGGGCAGCGATTCCGAGTTGGCCTTTGAAAACGCGAAGGTTCCGGAACCGGTCTATCCCGGCGATCAGGACATCGTGCACGGCCGTCACTTGTACCGCAATGAGGGCAAAGACATCGATCTGTACCGCTTCGAGTTGACCGAAGGCGGCGTGCTGACGGCGGAAACGATGGCCGAACGGCAGCTGGATTCGAGCCTCCTGGACTCGGTGATCAGCCTCTACCGGGAACGCGCCGGCCAGCAGGAGTTGATCGCGCGGAACGACGACTACTTCAGCGAAGACTCGTATCTGCAACTCGATCTGGAACCCGGCGTCTACTACGTGGGCGTCTCGGCGGCAGGGAACCTCGCCTACGATCCCCAGATCGAGGACAGCGGATTTGGGGGAGTGAGCGAGGGCAAGTACGACCTGCGGCTGACGTTCCAACCTAACGCGGACAGGAGCCTGGTGGACCGCGATAACAGCCAAACGACCGGGGCTGATCCGGTTTCGCGCGCGACCGCCTTGGACGGCGACGGCGACGGCGAGCCGGGAGGGGTCTTCAATTTCTGGTTCCGAGTCGCCACGCGGACGCTGTACGTGGATGCTTACGGGGCGACGGGATGCACGGGCACGGGCAGCCTGACGAACCCGGGACGGCTCGCGCCTGGAAATCCCCCAAGGCGTGACGGTCATGGTGGACAGCGGGGCGGTGATCAAACTGCGGCGGGGATACATCGAGGCGGGAAGCCATCGGCTCACCGAGAACCGCAGCCAGGGCGTCCTCCAGGTGCTGGGCAAGCCGGTGCTGGTCGATGACGCCGGCACCGTGCGCCGCGACGCGCTGGGCAACGCCTTGTCGGGCCGGGTTTACTTCACGTCGCTGCTGGACGACTCCTTGGGCGGCGACAGCGTGCCCAGCCTGGCGACCACGCCGGGGGCAGGGGACTGGGGCGGTCTGGTGTTCCGCCGCGACCTGGATCAAACGGCCGGCCGGACCGACTGGGAAGACAGCGGCATCTTCCTGAACAACGTCAATCAGGCCGACATCCGCTACGGCGGCGGCAGCGTGATTGTCGACACCATCCCGCAGGTCTTGACTCCCATCCACGCCGTCGACAGCCGGCCCACGGTCACCTTCAGTTCGATCACCTCCAGTGCGGATGCGGCCATCACCGCCACGCCGAACAGTTTTGAAGAAACGAACTTCCACGCGCCGCGTTTTCAGAGCGTGCCGTTCACCTCGGACTACACGCGCGTGGGCCCGGTCATGTACGGGAACCGCCTGGAGGACAACTCGATCAACGGGCTGCTGGTCCGGCTCCGCACGCCCGCCGGCGACAGTTTGGAAGGCCTCACGGTTTCCGGCCGCTGGGACGATACCGAAGTCGTCCACGTGGTGGCCGAGAATCTGCGGATCAAGGGTAGTCCTGGCGGTCCCATCCAGGACGCGAGCGTGGCCGTACCCGACGCCAGGCTCGTGACCTTGGCGCTGGAGCCTGACGGCGGCGTGCCGGAGGGCGTCCAAAGCTACCGTCTTACGTTTGTCGATGCCGAGGGGAACGAAAGCCCCGCGTCGACTCCCACGGACACCATCGTCGTCCAGCCGGCCGACCCCGATACAGGTCTGACCCAGAACGTCCGGCTCAAGAACCTGCCCGCGGCGCCGGCGGGCTACGTCGGCCGGCGGCTCTACCGCTCGGTGAAGTCGGAATTCGTGCTGATCGCCGAGTTGGACAAGACCAGTCCTTCGTACCTGGACACGGGCGAGGTGCTGGGCGGACTGCTGGACGGTTCTGCCCTGCAACTGGACGCGCGGCTGCACGGGCGGCTGGCCGTCGACCCGGGAATGGTGGTGAAACTGAACGGGGCGGGCATTGAGGCCAGTTTTGGCTCGCAACTGATCGCCGAAGGGCACGCGGGCCGCGAAGTCATCTTCACGTCGCTGCAGGACGACCGCTATGGAGCGAGCGGCACGTTTGCGACCAGCCATCGCGGCGACGCCGAGCCCGGCGGCTGGACCGGCTTGTACCTCGGACCCGGCAGCAGCGCCAGTATCGATCACGCCCTGGTGGCCAACGGGGGTGGAATCTCGGAGGTGCCGGGCAACCTGGCGGCGTTCAACGCGGTGGAGATTCAGCAAGCGCAAGCACGCGTCACGCATACCGTTTTTGAAAACAACGCGGGCGGCATCGGCGGCACGGCGACGCCCGGCCGCGGCGGCCGGGGCACCAACGCCGAAGGCTTGATCTTCGTTCGCGGGGCGCAGCCCGTCATCGTCGGGAACACGTTCCAGAGCAACGCCGGCCCGGCCGTCAATATCGACGTGAATTCGCTGAACTACGAGCAGGTCACGGACGTGGGACGTTCCACGGGACTGGCCGAGCGTCTCAGCCAATTCATCGACAACCGGGGACCGCTGGTGCGCGAGAACCGGCTGGCGGACAACGATTTGAACGGGATGAAGGTCCGCGGCGGGACGCTCACCACCGAAGGCGTCTGGGACGACACGGACATCGTCCACGTGGTCGAGGACGAAACGATCTTCGTGCCCGACTTCCACAGTTACGGCGGATTGCGTGTGCAGAGCAGTGCGACGCAGAGTCTGGTCGTCAAGCTGCTGGGAGCCGACGCGGGCTTTACCGCCACGGGCCGTCCCCTGGACATCACCGACCGCATCGGCGGGATGCTGCACGTCTTGGGCCAGCCGGGCTACCCGGTGGTCTTCACCTCGCTGAACGACGACACCGTCGGCGCCGGGTTCCGGCCGGACGGATCGCCGCAGACTGACACGAACAACGACGGGACGGGGGCCGAGGAAGGCGTGGTCCCGACCTTGCCCACTGTGCCTGATGTTCCCAACGGCGTGCGGATCGACAACAACGTCGACGTGAACGTCGTGGGGCATTTCGAACTCGAGCCGCAGGCCGGCGGCGGCGCCAGCCTCATCACCTGGGTTCCGCCCGCGGTGATCGGTCCTACTGGTCCCTTTGGTCCCGACGGGGTCACCGCCCAAGGGAACACGCAGTTGTTCCTCAACCAGAGCTTCGTCTTTGACTACCTGAACTTCGTGGATGTGGGCGCGGATGGACAAGCAGTCGAATTGTCAGCGACGACGATCACCACGCCGCCGACGCTCGTGGCTCCAGACGAAGTCATCAGCGAAGGAACGTTCCAGGGAGCCAACGGGCTGGTCAGCTGGCGGGCACGCTCCTATTTCGTCAGCGGCGTGCCGACGCTCTACAACGAGATCAGTTTCAGCAGCAGTTCTACGCTGGGAGATCTTCGGTTCATCAACTACCTGGACGAAGATGTGCTGTTGTTCACGGACGATCTGCTGTATCTCCGCGGCCAGCCGGGCGAGCCGGGCTTCGAGGCATACACCCTGGACGATGCCGAACGGATCGGCTTCAGCCAGGGCGGCTCCTATGTGCCGGGTCCGGAGTTGGTCAATGCGACGTTCGACGGCTGGGCGGCGGACGCCTTTCCCGACCTGCAAATCGACCTCCTGACAGCAGGCACGACGTACACTCCGGCGGGCAACATCGACACGACCAGTCTGACGCCGTTCGTGGATCCCTCGCTGGGCCAGGTCTACGGCTTGGAGGATGTGACGACGGCCTTTGCCTGGTCGGTCGATCCGAATGCCAACACGGCCACGGTCAGGACGTTTCTGAATCTGATTCCCCAGGATCCTTCGACGCTCGGCCAATACGCGGGCGACTGGGGCAGCATCCAAGTCGCGGCAGGCGCGCACGACCGCAATGTGGACACGGCGGTGGAATGGGAATCGGGAAACTCGGCGGTCGCCGGCGTCAACGACGTTCCCGCGGAAGCCCAGTACCTGGGAGCCGTAGCCACGCGGGAGCAGGCGGGCGACGAGGGCCTGCGTTTGGGGCTGACGGTCCAGGGTTCGCTGAACCGCCGCGGCGACGCCGACGTGTACGCGTTCGACGCCAAGGCGGGGACCGAAGTCTGGCTGGATATCGACCGCACCTCGCCGGCGCTGGACACCGTCGTCGAACTAATCGACGAGAGCGGTTTGGTCTTGGCCCGTTCCGACAATTCGCTGGACGAAGGCAAGCGGCCGGAGTTGCTCTACAGCAACCCAGCGGTGGAGACGCCGATTGCCGTCTATCCCCTCGGCAAATCGGGCTTCGACGTCCAGGACGGTTGGACCACCAATCCCCGCGATGCCGGCATGCGGGTCGTCCTGCCCGGATCGGAGGGCGTGACCGGCACCTACCACGTCCGCGTTGCCAGCGGCGCGGCGGGATCGACCACGGGCGTGTACCAGCTCCAGGTCCGCTTGCGTGAGGAAGACGAATTCCCCGGCTCGACGGTCCGCATGGCGGAGATTCGCAATGCGACCACGGGCATCGAGGTGGTCGGCGCGCCGACCCATTCGCCGCTGACGGGCGAAGCGGCGGAAGCCATCGACGTGTATCAGAACGACGCCAACAACCAGTTCGCCAACGCCGTCGATCTGGGCAACCTGCTCAATACGGACCGGGGCACGCTGAGCGTCGGTGGGGAGATCATGGCCCGCGAGGTCCAATCGCTGACCTTCCCGGCCGCGCCGGCGACGGGCAATTTCGTCCTGGAATTCAACGGCCGCACCACCCGCAACATCGCCTACAACGCATCCGCCGCGAGCCTCGAGAGCGCCTTGGAATCGCTGGCCACGATCGGGGAGAACAACGTCGCCGTCACGGGCAATGTGGGCGGGCCGTTCACGATTGTCTTCCAAGGTGCGCTGGCCAATACGGACGTGCCGCTGTTGATCGCCCGCGCCGGGAACCCGGCGATCGATGTGTTGCCGGTCGTCACCACGGTGGCCACCGTCCCCGCGACCGTGGACGGTCTCGGCTACGACGTGGATTGGTACCGGTTCGAGGTGCGCTACGATTCGGTCCCGCAGGCCGGCGGCGGCCAGGCGGCCCACCTCTCGACGGTGTTTGATATCGACTATGCCGACGGCCTGGCGCGGGCCAACAGCAACTTGTGGGTCTTCGATTCGGCCGGCCGGTTGATCCTCGTTGGCCGCGATTCGGACGTTCCCGCCGATCGTCCGATCGGTCTGGACGACTCCTTGGACGACTTGTCCCGCGGCTCGGTCGGCACGCTGGATCCGTTCATCGGGCCCGTAGCCTTGCCCGCGGCGGGACTCGAAGCGGGCGTGTACTACGTCGCCGTTTCGTCCAACGCCGTCATGCCGTCCGAGTTACAGCAGTACCTGGACGCCAACGCGCCGAACGCCCAGATCCGCTTGGAGCCGGTGAATTCCGTGAGCCGCATCGCCGAGGACCACGTCGACGCGGTGGGCCGCTACACCACGGCCGACTCGCCGCAGGTCCCCGTCCTGTTCGGCAGCAATGATGAAATCACCCTGTTCGCGCCGGACGGCAGCAAGGTCCAGGATGGCGAGTGGTTCAGCATCACCAACGCCCTGGGCAATTCCGTGACGTTCGAGTTTGACGCCGACCAGCTTGTCCAAGCCGGGCGGGTCCGCATTCCTTACCGCTACACGGACTCGGCCGCCGAACTCGGACAAGCGGTTTACGACGCGGTCAGCGTCAACCTGCCCGCGTCGCCCGACGCCGAGGAAGACCCGGCGCCCGCGGCCGGCGCTCCCTGGATCGTGTCCGGTCTGCAGGTGGAAGTCAGTCCGGAGGGCTGGGTGACGCTTCGCGAGGATCTCACGATCCACACCCTGATCACCTCGGTCACCACCACGGACTTCGTGACCAGGCTCCGCGAGACCACGCCGGTCATTCGCGTGACCTCCCGCCAGCAGGAGCCCGAGGTCCGCCAGGGCCGGGCGCCGGGAGCCACCGACACGGCGATGTTCGTTTCCCGGCCCGGTCAAGCGGTCTTCAACCTGGGCGACGTGACGATGTTCGTCGCCGAACCGGGTGACGACCAGTTCGGACTCGACCGCACCGAACTGTTGTCCGTCGATCCCTACACGGGGCAACAGGAAACTCGAATCGGCGTCTTCCGGGCGAACGTCGGCGACATTGCCATGGACCCGCGCGGCAGCGTGCCGGCTGTGGGCAACGGCGGCGGCCTGTTCGCGTATTCGATTCCGGAGAACTATCTCCTCCGCGATGAGGAGAACAGCGGCATCTATTGGCAGATCAACCCAGCGCTGGGCCCGACCCAGATCGGCGAGGAACTCGAGGACGATGACGTCGATACGTTCGAGGAAGACCGCAATGCACCCGGCACCGAGGACGATATCGACGTGGGCATGCTGTACAACGCCATCGCCTTCAGCGGGCCGGAAACGGATCCCAACCGGGTCCGCGGCTTCGCCGTCGGAAACCGCGCCGATCAAACCGTTGACAATCCGACCGGCCAGATCGCCAACGGCGTCCAGACCACGAACATCCTGTTCGAGTTCGATATCGAGACGGGCGAGGTCATCAGCACGCGGGACCGGACCGGGACTCAGGTGCTGACGGCCGGCGGCACGGCCGACCGCGACCGCGGCGCCCTGGATACCTGGTTCGACGACTTCACGGCCGACGGCCGAAACACCGTCCTGGCCGGCGCCGAAGCGACCCGCGGCGACGAAACCACGGGGACCTTCGTCACCTACATCGAAGACGCCGACTTCTTCCAGATCTTTGATGAAGCGCCCGAATCCGGCGATGGTTTCGTCACGTACGAATTCGACACCGGCCCGGAGTTCACCATCGTTCACCCCGCGGCCGGTCAGTACCTCCGGGACGGCGACCGGGTCGAAATCACGGACAGCTCGGACAACGTCACGACCTACGAGTTCGATACGGGGGCCGTGATCGTGGTCAACGCCGCGACCGGGGCCCAGGCGGGACTGGAAGGCACGGTGCTGACGCTGCAGGACCAGTTGAACACGACCATCCGCTTCGAGATGGACAGCGACGGCGTCTACAACAGCGCGGCCAATCACGTGCCGATCCTCTTCGCCCAGGCTGACAACCAGGCGACGTTGGCGGCGAACATCGTGACGGCGATCAATCTGTACTTCAATCCGGGAGGGGTCCCGGCTCCGGCGGGCCAGCCGCAGCCGTTGACCGCCTTGCGGATCGGCAACCGGATCACGCTGATCAACGACGTCCTGGTGAACGTCGTCGTGGGGCCGAACGCCGTGCCGCCCGACGCGATCCAACTGATCGGCGCGTCCGGCGCCGCCAGCGGGACCGCGATCCCGGTGGAAGAGACGATGACCGCGGATGAAATCGGCCTGGCCATCGCCTCCGTGGTCAGCATTGTGACCGGGGCGGACATCGTCGAAGCCGGCGCGGCGGGCGACCGGTTGAATTTCATGAACGCCAAGACGGCCCGCTTCTATCGGCCGGTGGGGCTGGGCCAGCAGCAGTCTTTGGCCGCCATCTTCACGCCTCGCGGCGGGGTTTACGGCGTGCGCAATCCGCGGCATGTGCCGGTGCCGTTCCTGGTGAGCGACGACGCGGAACAGATCGCCGGACGCATGCTGGCCATCGTGCAACAGGGCACCGATGCGGTTCCCCCTCCGGGCGTGCGGACGCCGTACAGCTTCGATGCCGCGCTGAACGCGAGCAACCCGGCCCTGGTGGAACTGCTCGAGCCGAGCGCCTCGTTCGTCTGCACGCGGGCTGGCAGCGCTCCGCAATTGGGTTTGGCGGATTGCCCGCTCCGCGCGGGAGGCCCGTCGGTCGGCGGCAACATCCAGGGAATCGCCTTCCTCGGGTCCGAGATGGGGCCTCAGCTGTACGGCGTGACGGACACCGGCGGCCTGTTCCGCGTGACGGAGTTGGGAGTCGGCGAGTCGTTCGCCTGGCAATCGGAAAACAACGTCCTGGACTACATCGATGGTTCGCGGGAGTCCCTGGCGGCCGTGAATACGACGGCGATCGATGTGCGCTACGAGACAAGCCTGGAATTCCGCAACAACGCCGGCAACCCCGACACGATCTTCGACGCCCAGGGCGGCTTCGTGGCGGCCGGCCTGGTGGCAGGCTACAAGCTGACCGTGAGCGGCACGGGGCAGAATGACGGCGTCTACACGATCGACCGGGTGATGGCCGATACGCTCACGCTGTCCGCCGCCGATGCCCTCACTAGCGAAGTCGTGGAAACGGGGACGCGGCTGCAATCGACCGTCGCCACGCCGATTCGGTTTGCCGGTCTGGTCGCCGGCCCGCAGAATGCGGAAGGCGGCCGTTACGAGAACCTGCTCTTCGGCATTTCGGACACCGGGCGGCTGTTCGCTTTCGACACCTGGGGGACTCCCCAAGCCGTGTTCGCCAATGCCGCCTACTTCGTGGATACCGGGATTGCGAATCCCGCGGGGATTGCCTTGGCGAACCTGGACGACAACCTGTGGCACGTCACCACCAACCGCGATACCAATCCGGGTCATGAAGTCCTGCAGGCCTTCGACGGGAGCCGGGCGAGCGACGTCCGAGCCGGCAATTCCAGCCTGTATTTCGGTTACGAGAACCCGCAGGTGCAGAGCCAGTTTGGCGTGGGCGCGTTCCGGCCCGGCGCGGCGAACTTCACTTACGACTTCCCCGGCGGCTCGCAGGGCAGCCTGATCAGCAATCCCTTCAGTCTGGAGGGCTACTCGGCCGGCCAGCGGCCGACGCTGTATTTCGACTATTTCCTCAGGACCGAAGACGCCGACGCGGGGGGCGATACCACGCTGGACGATCCGGACTACCTGATGCGGGACGCGTTTCGCGTCTACGTCTCGGGCGACGACGGCAGGTGGTCGCTGCTGAGTACGAACAACTCCGATCCCCCGACGGGCAGATCGGCGGAGGACCAGCAGGATGAATTCGATCCGTTCCTGCGGCCGGACATGACGACCGGGGAACTGCTTCCGGAGCAGCCGGTGACGCGGAGCGAGGCGTTCGACAATGACGGGACTTCGAACGATTGGCGGCAGGCCCGAGTGGACCTGTCGGCGTACGCCGGGCAGAAGAACTTGCGGTTGCGGTTCGATTTCAGCACGGCCGGCGGCCTGAGTTCGGGCGGCCGGGATCTGACGCTGGACCTGAACACGGCCGGCAACGAACTGCGGGCGCTGGCCGGCGACCAACTGCGCGACGGCCAGATCTTTACGCTCACGGGCCTGGTGGAGAATCCCGCGACCGAGATCGTGCAGCGCGTCGACGTGGCCGGTTTTGAATTCGACTTCGGGCCCACGATCGTGGCGCCGACCGGCACGGCGGTCGACGACGGCGACTGGTTCGATATCGATGGGACGGTGTACGAGTTCGACAACGACGGCGCGGTCGGAGCCACCAACAGCATCCCGCACGTCCCGGTCTCCTTCAGCGGGCTGGAATCGGCTGGGGAATTGGCGATCCGGATCGAACAGGTGGTCGCGCAGAACCCGCCCGCGCCGCTCAGCTTGTCGGCGGACTTGACCGCGGACGAAGTCGACACGAACGACACCCTGGCGACCGCGTACGGCAGCGGCCTGAACGGCACCACGCGGTTGCTGAGCGGAACGGGGTACATCGGCGACAACACGCAGCTGGCCACGCTCAACTTGGATGTCGATTTGGTCGAAGTGCAGCTGGATGCCGGCGACCGCCTCGTCGCCCAAACGGACACCCAGCGTTTGGCGACCCAGTTGGACGCCTATCTGCGGTTGTTCGACGCCAACGGCAACCAACTGGCGTCCAACGACAACCTGGACCCGACCAGCCCGTTCGTCCGCGATGCCAGAATCGACTATACGGCGACCAGACGGGGCACCTACTACGTGGGCATCAGCGCCGCGCACAATCCGGACTATGACCCGCGCTCGATGGGCAGCGGCGCCGCGGCCTCGAACAAGGTGCCGAGCGACGGGTACTACGAGTTCACGATCTCCGTGACCGATCCGACGGGCCCGCAGCGGGCCGGCAATCGCTTGAACCTGCCCAACGCGGGTTCGATCACGGCCAGCGGACTGCCGGCGAGCTTCATCGACGGCGCCTTCGGCGTCCGCAGCGGTTTGCCCAACCCGATGTTGGCGGACGATCCGACCTTGCCCAACATCCCGGTCGTACCGGTGCGCGTCAACCTGGCGATGACCAGCCTGGATGTGGCCGACGCGATCCGCGTGGCCCTGGCCGATCACTTCGGCAACGGCAATGCCGAGGCGATCAAGGTGCGGAATGAAACCGTGCAGATCGTCGGCTACGGGGTCGGCGATCCGGGACCGTTGGGCCTGTCCGGTCCGTCGGACCCCGCGACGGCCTTGCCGGGCAGCGGCTTGTTCGGCGACCTGTTCGGGGCCTTCGCCGCCTCGGCGGACTTGAACGGGCAGACGGGCACCGGGTATCCCGGCGCCCAGCGGATGCAAGACAACCAGCACGAAGGCGTGTACATCGACAATCTGTTGATCGGTTTCCCCGGCCGGGGCGAGATGGTGACCGGAGCCGACACCGGCGCGACCACCTTTGTCTCCAACCCCCTGCAGCCGCCTGACGAAATCGATCAGGGCGCCTATCAGCTGGAGGTCCGTCAGGCGACGAGTTTCGGCCGAACCGAAACGGGGCCGCTGCCCAATCTGCAGTTGTATGACACGCTGCAGGTCAGCGAGCAGTTGAATCAGGGAGTGGCGCTGGAGCTGGCCGCCGGGCATGTTTTCCGGGAGGGCCAGTCCTTTACCGTCAGCGACGGCTCGCAGCGTGTGGCCTTTGCGTTCGACGATCCGACGACGCCCGGCGGCGTGGCGGACGGCTACGTGCCGATCGAGTTCGACCCCAGCGACTCGGCTGTGGTCATGGCCCGCCGCGTCCGCGACGCGATCAATCAGGCCCAGGCGCAGGGACTGGTCAACGTCGGCGCCGCTTCGGCCGATGGCGTCCTGGCCGGCCCCCAGAGCACGAGCAATCGCCTCAACCTGTCGGACGACGCGCGAGTTGAGCTCGGCTTGAGCAGCACGACCGCGACGGGGGCCGTCCCGGCCTTGGAGCCCAACGACACGGTTGCGTCGGCCGTCGCCACGGGAATCGTCGCGGGCGGGCGAGACGTGTATCGCGCGGCCGGCGTGATCGGCGACAACGGCGCCGTGGTTCCGTTCGGGAGCGAGGTGGACCTGTATTCCGTCCGCTTGGCCGCCGGCGAAACGATTACCATCGATATCGATGCCACGGGGCAAGGATCGGCCTTGGATGCGTTCTTGAGGATCTTCGACGCCGCCGGCGCGCCCGTCCTGCAGTTGAACGAGCAGGATCTGCCGGCGGCGATCGAGAGTGACGACGACGTGGCGGCCGGCGAACCTGCGGTGCTCATGCCCTCCGGGGTAGCGAATCGGGATTCGTTCATCGCGTTTACCGCCCCGGCCGACGGGGACTACTACATCGGCGTCAGCGGTTTCGACAACAGCCAATACGATCCCACGACGTTGGGGGTCGGTTCGTCGGACCCGGCGGATTTCACGGTCTACAACGGGGAGCTGTACTTCACCGCCTTTACCGCGTCCAGCGGACGGGAGCTATGGAAACTGACGAGTGCGGGCGTGCCGCAACTGGTGGCAGACATCCATCCGGCCGGTTCCTCGGATCCGCGGGATTTGACGGTCTTCAACAACGAACTGTTCTTTACCGCGGACACGCCGGCCTATGGACGGGAGATTTGGAAAATCAACACGGCGGGCACGGCGTCGCTGGTGACCGACGTGTTTGCCGACGGATCGTCGGATCCGGGGTACCTGACCGTCTTCAACAACGCCTTGTATTTTGCCGCCTTCACGACGGCCACCGGCCGCGAACTGTGGCGGACGACGCCGGGAGGCGTAGCCTCCGAAGTCGAGGACATCGACCTCTTCGGTTCGTCCGACCCGGCAGACTTGATCGTCTTCAATAACGAGTTGTATTTCAGCGCTTCCGCTCCGACGACGGGACGCGAGCTGTGGAAAGTCGATGCGGCCGGCATCGCCGCGCTCGTCGCGGACCTCGACGCCAACGGTTCCTCGGAGCCGGCGGGCCTGACCGAATTCAACGGCGAGTTGTACTTCAGCGCCACGACGCCCGCGTCGGGCCGCGAGCTTTGGAAGGTGAATCCGTTGGGCATGAGCAGTCAGGTGACCGACCTGGAACCGGCTGCGGGCTCGTCGGATCCCGCGGGCTTTACGACGTTCAACAATGAACTCTACTTTGCGGCGACGACGACGGCCACCGGCAACGAGTTGTGGAAGATCGACCCGATCGGAAACGTCGCCCTGGCGGCCGATCTCGATCCGGCGGGCTCGTCGGATCCGAGCAGCCTGACCGTCTTCAACAACGAGTTGTACTTCAGCGCTCAGGGCCCGGCCGGCGGCCGGGAGCTGTGGAAACTGAACGCCGCCGGCCAGGCAGCCCAGGTCGTGGACCTGGAGGCGGCGGGCTCGTCCGATCCCCAACAGTTGAGCGTGGCCAGCGGGGGACTGTACTTCAGCGCGTTTACCACGGCGACCGGGCGCGAATTGTGGCAGTTGTCGGCCCTCGGGGCCGCCTCTCCGGTCGCGGACTTGGAGCAGGCCCATCGCCGGCCGGGTTCGACCGGTTCCTATGAGTTGGAAATCCGCCGGCCGACGAATTCCAACGGGCTGAACGTCATCCGCTACGAGGGCCTTGGCGATCAGAACCTGTTCCGCGATCAAGGCCAGATCGTGATCCGCGACAACGTCATTACGGATTCCCAAGGGTACGGGATCACGGTCCGGCCGCAGTTGCGGTCGACGGCCGAGGCGCCCCAGGCCGGCCCCGTCCGGAACCTGAGCCAGGTGAATACGGCCAGGCTGGCCCCCGGAGTCGTGGTGGCCAACAACGTGTTGGCGTACAACCAGGCGGGCGGCGTTCACTTCCAAGGGGACCCGCTGGATCCCACCGTGGCGACCGTTCAGCCTGCCGCCGTACCGTTCGGCCGGATCGTCAACAACACCATCTACGGCGCGGTCCGCGGGGCCTCGCAACGGGCCCTGGCGGACATCGTCCTGGTGATCGACACGAGCGGTTCGATGGCGGACGAGATTGCCCAGATCCGGCAGCGGATCGCGGACTTTGACGCCTCCCTGCGGGCGGCGAACATCGACCCGCGCTACGCCCTGGTCACGTTCCCGGGCGACGGCGCCACGCCGCTGCAGATTCAGGACCTGGTCAGCTTCGCGGCCTTTACGGCCGCCGACAGCCCGTTCAATACGTTTGCCGTGCCGGCAGGCGGCAAGAAGGAGTACGGCAGTCTGGCGCTGCGCGAAGCGCTCAACGACGTGGATCCGGCCACCACTTTCACCTTCCGGCCCGGCGCGCGGGTGTCGACGGTTCTGATGACCGACGAAGAGGACGACAGTTCGGCGGCGGATTTCGCGTTGGCGCTGAACGCGTTCACCGCCAGGAATGCGGTCTTCTTCGGCTTGACGCTGAACCCGGACTTGCCGTACGACGCGGATTCCGCCACCAACAACACGGACGCCCGCTACGGCGAGTTCGCCCGGCGGACGGGCGGCCAGATCTTCGACATCAGCGCGTTCTCGCTCGATCCGACGCCCTTCTTCGAGAGCTTCACGGCGGCGGTCACGGGCGTCATCGCTGCGCCCAACACGACGGGGATCCGGGTCGAGTACAACGCCAGTCCGACGCTGCTGAACAACGTCGTCGTCGCCCAGGAGACGGGGATTCTGGTGGATACCAGTTCGGCGACGACGGTCGTCGCCGGGACGGTGTACCAATCCAACGGCACGGACCTGACGGGCGCGAGCGGCGAGCAGTACCCGTTGCGGGTCGGCTCCGAGGTCCGGCTGTTCCGGGACCCCGCCGCGGGCAATTTCTATCCGGCGCCGGGTTCTCCCGCCATCGACAGCGCGCTGGAATCCTTCGAACAGCGTCTGGAACTGGAACAGGTCGCGGCGCCCGTCGGGATCGGGACTTCGCCGCTGCTGGTGTTCAAGCACGACGCCTACGGCCAGTTGCGGGTGGACGATCCGTCGGTCGCGCCTCCCCCCGGCTTAGGCGAAAACGTCTTCAAGGACCGCGGGGCCGTCGACCGCTCCGATTTCGTGGGTCCGTTCGCTCAACTGGTCCAACCGTTGGACAACGGCGGCGACGACCTCGACGGTCACGAATCGCTCGTGAACCTGCGGAACGCGACGTTGGACGAGTTCTCGATCCAGCTGACGGACGGCCGTCCGGCGGTGGGAGGAACCCCCTTGCAGTTCGCGCCCTTGCAGGGCCTCGGTTTGGACGACGCGACGGTTTCCGCCCACGGGGTCAGCGTGATCGAGAACAACCGCCGACTCGTGCCGGGCCAGGACTACACGGCTTGGTACGACGCGACCAGCAATATCCTGCACATCGTGCCCCTGGCCGGTGTCTGGGACCGGGACAGCAACTACGTGATCCGGCTGCAGAACGAGGACCAGTTTGTGATCGCGGCCCGCACGGGCGACGAGATTGCGGACGGCGATTCATTCCGCATCGCGGACACCGACGGCAACTCGTTCACCTTCGAGTACGATACCGGCTTTGTCTTGACGGTGCCGGAGACGTACGCGATCCAAGTCCCGGTCCAGGGTGGGGCCGTCGGCGGCGTCGCGGACGGGGACACCGTGACGGTCAGCGGAATGGTGGGCACGTTGCCGACCACCGCGACGATCGAATTCGACAACAACGGAGTGATCGCCAGCGAGGACAATCTGGTGATCCAGTTCACCGCAACGACGACGCAGGGCGAACTCGCCGACGCCCTGGTCGGCGCCTTGACGAACTCCGGTCTGGGCCTCTCGCCGGCCAACGCGGGCGGCGGCCTGGTCCACCTGGGCGCAGACGGAACGCAGACGCTGACGGTGGCCTCGGCCACCCTGGTCCCGCAGGGCGGTCCGCTGGGCGTGATCGATGGCGAGACGTTCACGATCGACAACGGCTTCACGCTGTTTACCTTCGAGTTGAGCACCGACGGCCGCGCGGGGACCGGGCGCGTGCCGGTTCCGTTCACCATGTCTCAGACCCCCAGCCAAATCGCGGGCGCGATCGCCTTGGCGGTGAACGGCCAGCCGGTGGGCCTGGTGGCCAAGTCGCTGGGTGACGGACGTGTGCAACTGGGCGGGAGCGTCAACCATCAGGTCGATGTGACGGAATCGCACTTGTCCCTCAGCGGGGAGCCGGGCGTGCAGTTGCCGTTCGGCATCCGCATCCCGACGGTCGCCGGCAGTTTCCTGGATCTGATCGAGGACGGGGAGACGTTCGTGATCGACGATCACGCGGGCCACCGCGTCACGTTCGAGTTGGACGACAACAGCACGACCACGCCCGGCAACGTCGCCGTTCCGTTCCGCACGACCACGACCACCCAGCAACTGGTGGACACGCTGGTGACGGTGATCCGCGACGCGGGCCTGGGACTGTTTCCCTACAACCAAGGTTATGGCATCGTGATCCTGGGCGGCGAAGGATTCTCGCTGGACATGACCAATACGCAACTGGTCCAAGTCGGCATTTCCGGGCAGCCCGAGGCCCGCGCCATCGTGGTGACTCCGGACGATTCGTTCACGGCGCAACAAGTGGCTGAGGCAACGGTCAACGCCATCCAATCTGTCCCCTTGCAGGGAGTCACGGCTGCGGTCGCCCCCGACACGAACGAGGTCCTGATCGGCGGAGCCGAGACGCTCTCGGGCGATGCGGTTGAGTTCCGAGGCAGCATCAAGGACCTGGCGGGTAATTCCATCGTTGGCAACCAGACCAACGGCGAAACCCGCTTTACGGTCTACATCGGCGAGGGCCGGGACTACGGCGACGCCCCGAGTCCCTATCCCACGGTGCGCGAGGACGACGGCGCACGGCACGTGATCCTCCCCGGATTCTCCCTGGGCGCGACGGTCGACATCAACGCCGACGGCCAACCGTCCGCCGGCGCCGACGGCGACGACAACGACGGTGGCGATGACGAGGACGGCGTGGCCTTTGATCCCACCACGCCGCTGGTGCCCAACCGCAAGTTCACCGTCACGGTGTCCACCAGCGGCATCGTGAACGACGTGGTGCCTTTCGGTGTGCTCGACGCCTGGATCGACTACAACCGGGACGGCGACTGGCGGGACACCGGCGAGCGCATTCTGACCAACTACGTCCTCAACAAGTCAGCCCTGGATGCCAACGGAACCATCACGTTCCGCGATCTGACCGTGCCCACTTGGGCGGTTCCGGGCGAGACGTTTGCCCGCTTCCGGCTGAGCACCTCCGGCGGCTTGTCCTCCACGGGCGAGGCCAGCGCGGGCGAGGTCGAGGACTATCGGGTAATCATCTCGGCGAATCCCTGGCAGAACTCGCCGAATCGGTACGACGTCAACGACAGCGGCGAAGTCTCGCCGATCGATGTGCTGCTGGTGATCAACTACGTCAATACCAACCCGGTCAACCCGTTGGCGTTGCCCAAGCCGGCCGGCCTGCCGTTCTACGACGTGAGCGGGGACGGAAATGCCACGGCTCAAGACGTGCTGCTGGTCATCAACGAGATCAACCGGTTGAACGAACAGGCCGGTGGCGAAGGCGAAGCGGACCGCCAGTCCCGGCTGGCGTCCACTGCCCCCCGCAATCACCTGGAGGACGTGCTGCGGGGCGACGAGGACTGGCTGGACAGCGTGGCGGGCGAGGATCGCTTGCTGGGAAGCCGTTCGGCCGTCGACGCCATCTTCGCAGATTTTGGGGCGTAAACCGTTTCAGGCGGGAACTTATCGCGACGCTCGCCTTCCAAGGAATAGCCCTGCCGGAACGGGCTTCACTTTGGCCAACGCTGGGCGAACGGTGGGCGTGAGCCCACCGGTTGGCTGCGGCAGGCGTGAGCCCACCGCTTGGCGAGCGGTGGGCGTCAGCCCACTGGTTTTCTCAGAAATATGCCTGCGGCCATCCAGAAGAAACCGATGGGCTAACGCCCACCGCTCGCCGGGGGCCGAATCCGCCGGAGTTGGACGGCCGAACGCATCATCTGCCGGCAAAACCGTTACGACCGGAGCCGCCGAAAAACCGCGGCGGCGGGTGCCTAAACAGGTCGGCAAAGTCAGATAAAATAGAAAAAGCCACCGAGTTTGACCGTTTTGCCAGGATCCTCATGAAACGCGGGACAGGAAATCGGCTCTCCCGACTGCGGGCACGACGAGCGCGAGTTGCGACGCGCTCGGCGTGGCGCCGTGCGCGCTCGCTGAGGTACGAATCGCTGGAAAACCGCAGTCTGCTCTCGTCCGCTCCGTTTGGCGCCTTTCCCGACGATACGGCCGAGTACATGCTGGGCGATGTCCGGGTGACCGTGGTCCTGATGGAGTCGAACACGAACGTCAGCCCGGTCAACCCGAACACCGAGGATTGGACGCCCACTCAGATTGCGGCTGCCAAACAGAAGGTCCAGGAAGGTGTCCAGTGGTGGGAACAGACGCTCGCCACGCAGTTTCCCGATTCGGCCGGGCAACTCGATTTCCAGTTCGATTTCACCTACGCGGACCAACCCGTTCTGACGCGCTACGAACCGATCAGCCAGAAGTCGGACGCCTTCCGGGACTGGATCTACGACTTCCTGAATCAGGTCGGTCACAACACGCGTCTGAACTTCACGGACAATATCCGCGACTTCAATCATGCCCAACGTCTGGCCTCCGGGACGGATTGGGCGTTCACCGTGTTCGTCGTGAACGACGCCCACGACGCCGACGGGTGGTTCGCCTCCGGCGGGACTTTTCAGCGCGCGTTCTCCTACGCGGGCGGTCAGTTCATCGTGTCGCCGGCGGGACGTCCGGCCAGCACGTTCGCTCACGAGACGGGACACATGTTCTGGGCGCGCGACGAATACTCGGGCGGCGGTTCCTACACCGACCGCCGCGGCTACTACAACGCCCAGAACTGGAACGCGGCGAACAACCCCGCGCCCGGTTTCACGCAAGCCGAGAGCATCATGACGACGGGAACGCTGTTGGACCTGGCGTACGCCGGGCAGACGAGTTCGACTTCCTCGCTGGAGATGATCGGCTGGCGCGACTCAGACGGCGACGGCATTTTCGACGTGTTGGATGTGCCACACACGCTGAGTGGCACGGGGTTCCTGGACACGGTCTCGGGCCAGTACCGCTTCCAGGGCGCTTCCTCCGTCCAAACCCTGCCCAATCTGAATTCCGCCGGGCTGCAAAACGACATCACGCTGAACGCGATCAGCCGTGCGGAGTTTCGCGTGGACGGCGGCCCGTGGCAAACCGCCGCAGCGCTCGACTCGCCCGCGGTCGATCTGAGTCTGAGCTTTGCGGTGCCGGCGACGGGCTCGCATTTGGTGGAAGTCCGCACGGTGGATGACGTCTCGGGCGTGGTTTCTCCGGTCTTCCAGGGCAGCACCGACCGGCCCTTGTCCGTTCTCCGGCAGGGCCTGAACGGTTTTGTCTGGAACGATGCCGACGGCGACGGTGTGGTCGACAACGGGGAAGCGAGATTGTCCGGCTGGACGGTCCGCCTGGTGGATGCAAGCGGCTTGCCGCTGAACCTGGTGCAAACGCTGGACCCGGACAGCTACCCCTCCGACACGGCGCTCACCAGCGTCCTGCCGTCCGCCCACTTGTCGCTGGAGGGAGACCCGTCAGGCACGGTAACGGCCGCTCCCTACGGTAGTGGAAATGTGTTTGGCTACCTGAGTGGCGGGTCGTCTCGTTCGACATGGAAGCCCGGTGACTTGGGGTTGGGACTGCGGATCGACTTCACCACGCCCGTGACGTCCGTCCGTTTGGACGCCATCGGCGTGGCAACCAAGGATCGAGCCAGACTGGAAGTCTTTGACGCCGGCGGGACGTTGCTGGGGCGGTACACGACGGAAGAGTTGGCCAAGGACGAGGTAGAGACGATGCAGGTGCAACGTCCGGTCGCCGACATTGCCTACGCGGTGGCCTCCGGGCACGCGGGCTCTGGCGTGCGGCTGGATCGGCTGCGGTTCGGTCCGGAGACGGCCGTCCGCACGGACGCCCAGGGCGCCTACGCCATCACCAGTCTGCCGGCCGGCACGTATTTCGTGGAGGCCGTCACGCCGTCGGGCCGCGTGCTCGCGGAATCCCGTCGGGAAGTCGTCCTGGCCGAAGGCGAGGCGTTGGGGCCGGTGGACCTGATCGCCCAGGCGGGCCTGATCTCCTGGCAAAATCCCGACCGCGCCACGGATGTCACCGGCGACGGGAATGTGACGCCCCTGGACGCCTTGACCGTCATCAACTACGTCAACGCTCATACCAAGGATTTACAGGTTCCGCCGTTCGACGTTCCGCCGCCCTACTACGACGTGGACGGGAACGGCTTCGTGACCGCGGCGGACGTGTTGATCGTGATCAACGAGTTGAACGGTCAGACGTACTCCGGGGGATCGAGCATGGCTCCAGGCGGCGGTGGGGCGCCGGCCAGCCCCGCTGCCGAGGGCGAGGCGCCGTCCACCTCGGTCCTGGCGTCCCCCGCGATCTTGACGGCTCCGCCAGCCCCGAGTCAGGCGGACAGCTTGGCGATGGAGACCGCTTGCCACTCGTGGACCCCGCTACCAAGCCAGGAACTCCCGATCAGCCGCTCGGCCCATCATGCCGCAGGCGAACGCACACCGCCCAGCGGACTGCTTCACGCGGCTCGCTCGCCAACGTTTCTCTCGCAACGTGACTCGGCCCGCGAGTGGACCGGTCTGGAGGACATCCTCAGCGATTTCGCCGCAGACGTGGCCGATGTTTACTTCCAACCATCCACTCGCGCGTTCTAGTTGCACCGCGGCGTTCTCCCAGAGCACTTTGTCCAGCGTGTAGTACAGATCGGCTCCGCTGCGCAGGTCGGTCACCGACAGGCCGGACACGTACTCCACGGGATGCCCTGGACGCAAAACATGGGCCAGCAGGGCGATCATCAGCACTTCGATGTGCGATTGGAGCAGCGTGCCAGCCAGAGAGTAGGACGCCGTGGAACCGGCCATCGGGCACACGGTGGGCACGATGGCAAAGCCCTGTTCGACGCTCCGCACGAGCAACTCGGCGTTCAACTCATTCAGCACCAACGGCGAACCAGCGGTCACGGCCGAAGTGATCAGGCGGCAGTCGGCTCCAGTTGTTCCGCGACGATCGTGTTCCGCCGCAAGTCTTCGAGGCACGGATGCCGTGGCTCGCCGGTTGCGCAATCGATGATCCACGGGTCGGTGACAATCGCAGTGCCGTACTGCTCCGCGCCGCCGATCACCCACGACTGGCCGAGGATGTTGCCGATGGTGTACTGGCGGGGAACCTGGGCCATCAGTTCTGCGACCAGTGAACGGGACATGCGGACTCGGCCCTGCGTTTCGTCGACACGGGCGCCCCGGTCGCGTGCCCGGGCCAGCAACGCCCCGTGTTGTACGTCGAACCTGTGCCGTTCGATGTGAGCTAGTGCCGCTTCGCGAATCTGCGCAATCTGCGAGTCCGACAAGACGCGCCAAGTCCAAGGCTGATTCAACTTGGCCCTGCTCCTTCGCCTCGCACCGAGACGGTGTACACCCGGCCCCACCGATCACCGATCACCCATCCCTGATCCCGGATTACCGGTCACCGCGGCTCGCACCGAGACGGCGTAGAACCGAGGCTGCTCGTCTCCGTCAGGACCGGTTGGCCAGCCGGTCCAATTCCTCCATCCGGAACCGTACGCTCACCACCACGGGATCGCGCCGGCCCCCGCCCGACAAGGGCCGCGACGGAGCGGGCTCGGTATGGCGTGTCTTGGATCGTTGAGAACAACGGACTTCGTGGTTACGGGAGGACCCACTCCGGCACTTTGCCGCTGCCCGTCGGTTCTCCTCCCAGGATCCAGGACAGATTGAAGCACGCGACCTGCATGGCGGAGTACTGCCCGTCCGGCCCGCCTTCGAACAGCAGGTAGATCCGGCCTGCGCTGGCCGTGCCCGGCCGTCCGGTCACTAAGGACGAGTACGCGCCGTGCGGGGCATACACGAGCCGTTTCACGGGCCAAGTCTCTCCGCCGTCGAAACTGGCCCAAACCGTCATCTTCTTCCGCTCTCCCCCGGCCGTGTCCGCGTTGCTGAAAATCAAAATGTCCCGGCCTTTCACAGGCAAGCGTGTCAGCCCGCCCTTCATTCCGTAGCCCCGGCCGTAGCCGCCACCGTCGGGAAGCACCGGGCTGACGTTCAGGTTCTCCCAGGTCTGCCCGCCGTCGTTGCTCCAGGCCTCGCGCCGCAGGATTTCGTCCGGCCGCAGCGCGCGGGCCAGCGCCTTGTCGTAATACCCGCTGTGGCTGCGGGAGTTGTAGTAAATCCGGCCGTCGTGCAGCTCGACCAAAGCCGCCTCCTCGGTGTAGCCTTCCGGAAAGAAATCGCTGACCTGCCACGTGGCCCCATGAGCGTCACTGAAAATAGCGCAACTGAAGAGTTCATCGCCGGGCTCCCGATCGGACGGATGAGCTTTGGCGTGCGGCCGGAACGTGGCCGTCACCAACAGCCGCCCTCGGTGCTTTCCATGCCGGAGGGTGACGCCCGCTTCGCTGGCATTGGCGTGCAGGTAGTAGGTGCCGCTCTTGCCCTGCTCGCCCTTCGTAACGCGTTTCTTTGCACCCGTCTTCTCGAACTGTTTCATCCGCTCGTTGGGCTTGACGGTGATCTTCTCTTCCGTCCAGGTCTTGCCGTGGTCTCGGCTTCGGAACACCCGGTCAACGCCGTCCCACATCCGCACCGACATCACGTCGCCGGTGTTTTCATCGACAATCATGTTGCTGTCCGAATGGGTGATGGACACGCCGATGATTTCACCCCAAGTCCGGCCGCCGTCCTCGCTGCGCCGAAGCTGCTGCCGGTAATTGCGCACCGCCAGCAGCGTCCCGTCGACGGCAATCGCGAGGTACGGCTCGCGGACGTTGCCCCCCTCCTCGAAAACGGTCTGCATGTCGAAGGAGGGCTCGCCCAAAAAGACGTCCAGCGGCCCTTCCGCTGGTTTCCCCGCTGCGGTCAGCAGTTCCTGCCCGGATGACTCGGCAGCCGAGCCGATGCAGAGAAATGCCACGACAAGAAAACACACGATCGGTCTCCAAGATGGTCTCGCGCTGTACACGGTGACTCTCCTTTCTGAGATTAAGAGACTCAGCATGGTATGGTTTCTCCTACAACCGTACAGTGCCGCGTCTTGCCGTTCTGCTGTCCGGCACAACGGTAGAAGAGTTGGTACTCATCGCGGCCGGCCGCACGCGCGGCTTCCACCCCTTGGCCGGAGACGGAAGTCCTGGCTGGCTCCACGAGAGTGTACGGCATGCCAGCGGACAAGTCCAGGCAAACGCTTCGAGACACCCCGTTCCTCCAAACTTGATCGCCGGTGCAAGAATCAGTACCGCTGGTGCTCGGCCGCTTAGTTCGAGCGAACGGCCCGGCCCGCGCTGGTGAAGACGATCTACAGTTTCAAGACGGACCGGATCCGCGTGGCCGACGATTTCGACGTCCTTGCAGTGCGATGACTTGTCATCGCTTTCTTTTTCGGACGCAGCCGGAATGCAGAAGACAAAAGAAAGCGGTAACGAGTTACCGCACTCCAAAAATCGAGAAGCACTTGCAAACGGCGCCTCATCGCGGAAAATCGGGGGCCGCAGGCGCTTCGTTTTTCGCTTTTCCGCAGGAACCGTTGTCGAGCTTTGGGAGCGCGTCTCATGGCCAATTCTTCCCCGCGAATCGAACGCCTCGTTGACCGGCTCGCCCGGCTCAGCCCGCTGCAGTTGGATGAAGTGGAGCGGCTCATGGCGAAGCTGGAATGCGTGCCGGGGCGAGGAGGGGAAAGAAAAGAAAGCGGCGACAGGTCGCCGCACTCCAAGGACTGGCCGCATGCGCCGCTGCACCGGCTGGGCGGGAAGGGGACCTATATCGTCACGGCAGGTACGCTGAACAAACAACATTTCTTCCGCGACGCGGAGTTGCTGGACTTGCTGGAGGACCAGTTGCTGAGCAAAGCCCAGCAGTACGGCTGGCACCTGGAAGCCTGGGCCGTGTTCTCGAATCACTACCACTTTGTCGGGCATGCGCTGGAGGACTCGGCGACGCTGAAGCCGTTCTTGACGCACTTGCACGCGGACACGGCGCGAGAGGTGAACCTGCGGGAGAACAAACCCGAACGGCAGGTTTGGTACAACTACTGGGAGACGGAACTGACCTACGAGAAATCCTACTTCGCGCGGTTGAACTACGTGCATCAGAACGCCGTCAAGCATGGCTTGGTCCCCGTGGCGAACCAGTACCGCTGGTGCTCGGCCGCCTGGTTCGAGCGAACGGCCCGGCCCGCGCAGGTGAAGACGATCTACAGTTTCAAGACGGACCGGATCCGCGTGGTCGACGATTTCGACGTCCTTGGAGTGCGATGACTTGTCATCGCTTTCTTTTTCGAGGACGGTGGGCGGCTGGTGGGGAAGACGGGGAGAGAGGACGGAAAAGAAGAAGAGAAAAAAAGAAGAAAAAGAAAGCGGTAACGAGTTACCGCACTCCAAGGGGGGCTTTGGAGTGCGATGACTCGTCATCGCTTTCTTTGTCACGCGACGGCGAGTCGCGCTTGCCGGCCTGGGTGCGATCGGAGGCCCGGCTGTTCGAGTCCACGTCTTCCCGAAACCGGCGCTATCGACGCTTGCTGCTGCCGCCGTCTCAACGGTCTTGACAACAAAGTGAGACGCCACGAAACTCACTTGCCTGGTGAGATCCTCCCCGCCTTTTCCTCTTAGAGCTTTCGCGTGCCATGCCTCGATCCGTTCTCGCCTTGCTTGTGTTGATGCCGGCCTCGGACGCCGTGGCCCAAAGGCCTCGAAGTCCTGACCAGCCGCCGCGAAACCCTTACGAGCGTCAGGTACACCAGAACGTGGCTCGCCTCGAGTCCGAGTCGCCCACGGTCCGCTCGCGGGCGGCCGAGGCGTTGGGATTCCTGCGGGCCTATGCTGCCGAGGCGGCGTTGATCGAGCGGCTGCGGGACGACCGGTCGGCGCCAGTGCGGTGCAAGGCGGCGCTGTCGCTTGGCTGGTGCGGGGGACGCAAGGCCGTGCCTCCGCTGCTGGCCGCATTGGACGACCGCGACTGGCAGACCGCCCAGGCCGCGCACGTCGCGCTGACGAACTTGACGGGCATGGAGTTTCCTTTCGACGCCGCGGCACCGAGCGACAAACGGGAGTTCCAGGCTCGGCGCTGGCGCGACTGGTGGGCCGCGGTTTCGCCCGATCAGCCGCCCCGCGACGTGCTCGACCTGCTCGGGGGCGATGAAGTGCTGACCCGCCCCGTGGTCCTGCCCGTGGAGCGGCCCGACAGCCCGACGCTGGGCAAACCCGTCACCGCCTCGACCACGTACCGAGGCCCGCCCGGCGTGCTCACCGATGGCTACGTCGGTCCGCTGTACTGGCAGACGAAATTCGTCGAGCCGCCGCAATCGTGTACCGTGGACCTCGGCCAGCCGGTCGGCGTGCATCGCGTGATCGTTCATCAATATGGTCCGCAGTTCGTGATGACCAGCTACGAAGTCGCTGTCAGCCTGGACGGACAGTCCTTTGATTCAGTCGAACGCCGCGACGGCGAAAGCCCGGTCACCTTGGTTGTCGACTTCCCGGAACGCAAGGTGCGCTACATCCGCATCACCAGCTTCGGCGCCAAGAACCCCACCTATCCGACCACGTTTTTCGAGATCGAGGTCAACCGGCAGACGGCTGTCCACCGGGCACCCGAACAGAGTACGGCTTCGGCTGAGCAAGAACTCAAGGCCTGGCGGGAGGAACGCGGACTCCGCGCGCTGGGCGCGCTGGGAGGCCGCGGAGCAACCGCCGCGGTGCTGGCCGTGCTGGGGCCGGATCCGTCCACGGCACAGCACTGCCGTCCCACGGTTCGTACGGGCATCCGAGCGCTCGGATGGCTGGGCGACGAACGAGGCTTCGCATACCTGGTCGCCTTGCTGAAGAATCTCTTCTGGGCTCGCGCGGCCGCCGAGGCGCTGGGCGATTTCGGCGACCCACGGGCGGTTCCCGCCTTGATCGAGGCTTACCCGCAGTACGCCAAGGACCTCCAGGCCCAGGACCCTCCGGCCGTGCCGCGTGACGACAAAATGGGGTTCCCCAGCGAAGACCGCATGTTGGAGACGCCTTATTGGATCATCTACTCGATGTGCCGGCTGCCGCTGGACAGCAGCGCGGACCGGGCCGCACTTCGCAAAATCGCACCGCAGATCATGGCCAACCTGCCGGGCGACCACGATACGTTCTTCCTGTACGAACCGGAAGTCGGTCACCTGCTCACGCGGCACCTGATGGAACACGCGGGGCTCAGGCAGGAAGCGGCGGAACAGGCTTTCGAGCAACTGGGCCAGAAGCGGCGCGTGCCGGCGCCCGCCGACGAGCTGGCCTGGTCGCGGTTTCCCGCCTATCGCATTTCCAGCTGGCTGCCGTGCGTCTGTACCGAGCGCGAGGACCTGCCGCGTCTGCTGGCCCTGCTCGATCATCCGGAAGGCTGGGTCCGGCTGAACGCCGCCAAGGCGATCGCCTGGCTGGGCGATCCGGCGGCCGTCGAGCCGTTGGCCGCGAAGCTTGCCGGAGCCAAAGCCGAAGCGGACTACGGATACAGCGGCACCTTCAAGAACGAAGAATACGACGACCCTGCCCCGCGCTGGCGCGAGGGGCTCATTCGGGCTCTGGGGCTGCTGGGCGCCCACGACCATACCGGTTTGCTCGCGGGGATCTTGAACGATGAACAGTCCGTGGCCGAGATCCGATTGGCGGCGGCTCGGGCACTGGCCGATTTGGGTAATGACGGGGCGCTGACGGCGCTGCAACGGGCGGCCACCGAGCATCCCGTCTACTGCGTGCGGCACGCCGCGCGGGACGCGTTGCAGAAACGAGGGATCGCCGTCGCCGCCCCAAAGCAAGGAACTTCGGAGTCTGCGGGAACGCCGGCGGGGGTATCGCGCCCGGACATCACGCCGGCGGAAAGCACGGCCGGACTGAAAGATGTCCCCGCGCTGGTCTTCATCAAGGGCTCCAACGACATCCCCAATACCAAGGGCACGGTCGAACAGGCCGATCGCTGGCGGCAAACCTATGTGGTCACCGACTCGGGCCCCGCCTACCGTCCGGGCGGAAACCTGTATCTGTTGAAGCCGCCGCGTCCCGACGGCACCGTCACGCCCATCACGCGTTTCCAGGACGGATACGTCGCCGAGCCGGAACTGTCCTGGGATGCCACCCACGTAATCTTCGCCCGCCGAGGCCAGGAGGATCCCTGGTGGCAGATCTACCGCGTGAACCTCGACGGTTCGGGACTGAAACCACTGACCTCCGGCCCCTATCATCACGTCGGCCCGGCTTATCTGCCCGATGGCCGGATCGTGTTGGCGACCAGCCGCAGTGGAATCCGGGACGAGTACCACGGTTACCCTTGCACGGTCATGTCCGTGATGAACGCCGACGGCAGCGGCATTCAGCCCGTCGCGACGAACATCGGCCGGGACAACGAGCCCGCCGTGCTGCACGACGGGCGCGTCGCGTTTAGCCGTCTGGAAGTCTTCTATTCGCGCAACAAGACGGAACTGACGCTCCACGCCGCGCATCTGGACGGCACGCTCGACGCCGTACTGTACGGGCCCGAACGGCGGCAATTCTGGCGCGGCCTGGACCACGGCCCCCGCACGCCGGCCGACGGCCAGGAAGCACCGCTCACCCACCGCGTGCTGCGAATGACTCAACCGCAGCCGATGCCGGACGGCCGGAACATCGTCGTCGTGACTCAAGGCGGGCTCGCCCTCGTCGGCACGGCGCGGGACCGCGAGCAGATCATCACGCCGGACAACAAGACCCGCGCTTATACGACGCCCATGCCGTTACCGGACGGCACGATCCTGTGCGCTACGACCGAAAAGGTGGAAGAGCGCGAGAAGGTGGACCTGGGGCTCTACATTTTTGACCCAACGACCCAATCGCTGGAACTCATCTACAACGATCCGACGACGGCGGATTTCGAGCCGCGCCCCGTGTTCCGCCGTGCGCCACCGCAACTGCGGCCGGAGAGAACCGAAGCCGGCGCTTACAGCGGGCGCTTCTTATGCACGTCGGTGTATGCCACGCAGGAGCGGCACGTGCCCCAGCGGGGCCGGCTGGTGCGGCTGATCGAAGGCGTGCCCGCGCCGGCCCGGCACAGCACCCACACCAATCCCTGGCCGGTTTGGCAGAACCATGGAGGCACGTTTGCCCGGGTGCTGGGCACGGCCCCCCTGGCCGCCGACGGATCGTTCCATGTCGAGGTCCCGGCGGACAGGCTGATGCACTTCCAGGTGCTGGACAGCGACCGCCGCGTGGTGGGCAACCAGAGGACGTGGATCTATCCGCGTCCGGGCGAAACCAAGGGCTGCGTCGGCTGTCACGAGAACCCGCACACCACCCCGCGCGGCAACGATCCGCTGGCCTCCCACTATCGCCCGCTGAGCTTTCTGCCCGACGGCAACGAGTTCACCTACCGGGCCAAGGCTTGGTTCAAAGGCAGCCTGCCGGATGAAATCGAAGAACGCACGCGAACCGTCCGCGCCGTGAACCTGCTGGGGCGGCAGTGAGCCTTGGGGGCCGCGCGAGACGAAGGACGCCGGGGGGCTTGCAGAAGGACTTCACTGGACTTGTCCTTCTCCGTCACTTCTTGCGATCAGCACACGGACGCGGATCGTCGGCCGGGGTCCGGCGGGTGAGTGAGCTACTGTCGACCAGCCTGCGCGGCCAGCGACGCGACCGGGATCACGGTCATCGCACAGTGATGTTTCTCGGAGGTGTAGACCACGTAAAGCTTGCCATCCGCCTCGACCGCGCAGGGGTAAGACCATTCCGGGCCAGCCTTCAGGTCTGGGGCGTAGCCATCGCGGACTTTCCACATCTTGACGAACGCCTTTTCCCCTGGACGGCTGACGGCGATCACCAGCAGATCGCGGCGGCGGCGGGTGGGAAGGTTGCACAGTAGATAGCGCTGGCCGGTGCTGAGGAGGCCGGCATAGATCTTGGACGATGCCATCGGGAAATTGTGTTCGCACGGCTCCGACCAGGTTCGACCGTGGTTGTGACTGACGAAGACCAGCGAGTTGGCATTCTCGCGCCGCACCAGGGCCGTGAGTTCTCGGCCCTCGACCAGCACCGTGGTCTCCGGGCAAGGGATCCGTTGGCCGTCATCGAGCTTTCCGGTCGGCAACAATCGCACCAGATTCCAAGGCTTCTGCAAGTCTTCTCCACGGCTGATGGCGACGGCGGGGATCGTCGGCTTCTGGCCGGGCTGGTCCGCCATGCGTCCGGCCATGATGAAATTGCCGTCCGCCAGGCGCTGCGGAGCGCAGTTGGGTAGAAAAGGACCGGCGACAAATCCGCGGCTGACCCACGTGTTGGTCTTCCCATCCAGGACAAAGACCTCGCAGTCATGGACCAAGTCCGGCCCGCCTTTCATGTTCGTGACAAAGGCGTAGAGCGTGCCGCCATGCGACAGGAAGGCCACCGGGACGTACATGATCCCTTGTTTGTTGACATCGCTGGCGATTGTCTCCACGTCGGACCAGGTGCGGCCGCCGTCCTGTGACCGTCTGCCGCGAATCAACGATGCGCCCACCATCTCGCCCTGCGGGCAGTTGTACCAGGCGGCGAAGAGACCCCCTTGGTGCTGAACGATCGCCGAGTCGTGCAAGAAGTTGTAGCCGTCCGCTCCGGCGCGATGGACCATCACATCCGTCGCGCCGTCGGGATAGGCCAGGCTTTCTCGCGTGGGAAACGGCACGCCCTCGTCCCACAGAGCAAACGGAGACCGCGCATCCGCCTGCAGAGCGCTGACGGCGTTGACGGCCGTTTGCTCGGCGTCCGCCGAGTAAAGGCCGATGCCGGCGACGAGCGACCCTGCCAGCAAGTGCCGAAACAGACGCCCGGGTTCAAGACGACGGAAAACAGGCTCGTTCATCGAATCTCTCCGCTGACGCTCGGGGGCTTCTTGTTGTGGTTCTATCACCACGTCTACGAATCGTATTTCGGAGCCGGGAAGAGCATTTACGCGGCGGCGTAGGGGTGGGCTGACAAAACGCAATCAGGGCATCCGTCGGCAGCTGATCCCGTTCTCATTCCGGATGGCAGAAAGATCGATGGCAGGAAAATGGGCAAGTACCCGAATTTCCACGGAAGATTTTTCTGCCATCAATTCTTCTGCCAAGTTTCCCTCGAAGTGATCATCACCCGAAATCAATCCGGCCTCGCGGGCAAGCCAGCGGCGCCGCCGGTCGCGTTGCGCAGCAAACGCACGAACGACGGGCTGTCGAAGTCGCTGATGTGTCCCAGCGAGGTGTAGAACGATCGGCCGCCGTCGGCGCGCTGGAAGGTCCAGGCGACGGGCTCTTCGGGCTGGCCTTCGATGCGGCCCTTCAACAGGACCGTGGTGCCGGGCAGCAGCGGCGAGACTTTGTACAGCGAACCGCCGCTGGTGAAACGCGCCTTGGGGATGCCGCTCAGCAGGGGATTGTCTGCGGCGCCTTCTGCGATGCGGATCGTGGGCTGCAGCTTGTTGCCGTGGTGGCCGGTGTAGTTGCCGCCGAAGACTTGAGGATCGAATTCGGGCCATTCCGCACAGCCGGCAGGCGGGGCCTGGTTGCGGATGAAGAAGGCGTGGCAGGCCGTGCGGATGCCCACCACGGGCTTCCCGGCCTGGACGTACTTGCGAACCAAGGCCAGCTGCTCGGCACGCGGCGTGCGGCGGCGGACGCTGATCACGGCCACGTCCGCTTCGTTCAGCACTTCCAAACCGGGGATGTCGTTCTTGTCGGTGTCGCTGCCGAAGACGTAGCTGACGCGGAAATCGCGCCCCAGTTGCTCCAGAGCGAACTTGGGCAGCGTGCGTTCTGTTTGGTACTCGTCCTCCGCCATCACGATCACCACATGCGGCCGGCGGTCTTGGGAGAAGCGGAATTGCACCTTGTCGCCCAGGATCTGATCGCTGGTGATGGTCGGGCAGACGTACTTTTCGATGTGAGCGACGATCAAGTCCGTGCCGGTGAAATGGCTGACGTACGGGGCACGCTTGGGGTTGTACATCGTGTCGGTCATGTCCCGCATCAGCACCACGTGCTTGCCGTTCTTGGCCATTTGCCGCAGGCCGAACGGCCGTCCCAGCACGCACATGTTGGTGTGAACGCCGGCCAGGATCACGTTCTTGATCCCGCGCTGTTCCAGGATGCTCCACACTTCCTCGCCGCGGTCGCTGATGAAATCCCGCTCGGCGTCGATCTCGATCAGATCGGACTGCTTCACCCACGGAGCCCGCGGGTTGCGGCCCATGTCTTTCAGCTTGGCCTCCCATTGAGCGTGCTCGTCGGGATGATCGTCCTCGCCGCCGTCCGACTGGTCGATCGGATAGACGCCCGCTTCTTCCGCCGGGATCTGCTTGCACCACGAGCCGATATCTTTGGGCAGGACGGCGGCCCGCGGCGTTTCGATCGCCCGTTTACGGGCCGGATGGTCGGCGTAGGCCTTCATGCAATCGCTGGGAGCATGGATGATCGTCACGTACTGCTGCCGGGCCCGTTTCAGCACGTCGTTCAGCCGCGGAGCAAGCTCCTCGACGCGCCGCACGGCGTTCAGACAATGGTGCGAATCCCAGACGTCACAGACGATGATCGCGGTCTGGGTCGGCTTCCAGGTTTCGTTGCGAACGAGCGTGTGGTGCCGGCCGCTGCCGGCACTCGTCTCCGGGCGGTACCGCAACTGCAGTTGCAGATCTTCCGCCCCGGCGGCCCGCAGGCAGGCGAACACGGAAACAACGGAGAATACCACGAACCACCGTAATCGACTTCGTTGCATGGGCGTGCCTCCCGATCAACTCACTTCACTCGGCGAACGATTGCAGTAACTCAGTGACGGCAGTTTTAACCCCGCCGCCCCCTGTAACGCAACCGTCCTTTGCCTTGTTTGCCAGGGCACCCGCTCATGGGCAAGGGAATTTGGGCAAAGGAATCGTCAAGCATTTCCTTCCTCTGCCCCCCCATTCCTTTGCCCTCCATTGCTTTGTCCCCGTCTGGCAACACCGACGATTTGTTCGATCGTTCGCCTTGAAGAGCCTACATCTTCTTCACGAGGATGATGCGGTCCACCAGCACCAGATCCGATTCGGCCAGTCCGCGATAATGAATCCGGTCGGCGGGGGCGAGCAGCGGCTCGTTGGGTTTGCTGCCGTAGGTGGGGCCGTCGAATTTCAGCGACGCGTACGCGGTCCAGACGTTGTCCGCGCCCGGTTCGAACAGACGCTCGCCCAACTGCAGATTGGTTTCCCAGCTGCGGGCGGAAAACCAGAGGATGCAGTCCGGCGTGACGGTGATCGGGCCGAGTTCGTGGAGTCCGTATCCGCCGGGGGCGATCTCCTCCAGCTTCAACGCCCGCCGCGCTCCGTGGGTCCGGGTGTCGTTCTGATAGAAGCCGAAGTTGAAGGGCAGGTCGGGCATGATGACCGGCACGGCGTACCCGAAGGCGGCATCCGGGTCCAGAACGACCGCGCGGCCGGAGCGGTGATTGGAATAGCGCGGAACGAACTGCCGGACCAGCGCGGAGTCGATGCCGGCCAGTTGCGGCGGCAACGGCTTCGATTGGCCGCCGGCCTGAATCAGGGTCACGAAATCGCGCAACGCGTCGCCGCCCAGCGCGTGGGCCTGCCGGTTGATGCTCTTCTTTTCCCAAGCGGGAGGCGGCGGGGCCTTGGCCTGGTTGACCGCGGTGATTCGGTCCGCGTGGACCGTGTAGTCGCGGAAATACTCCGGGTACGCTTTCTTCAAGTCGAACCATTTCCACAAGGTGGCGAAGTCCAGTTCTCGCCTCACCAATCGCAAGTTGACCGAGATCCGGTCGGGCTGCCCGGCCGCGAGTTCTTCCATGCGGTCGAACGAAGTCTGCCAGCGATGGATGTTGTCCACCGTCAGATACGGGAACGTGCGCTCGTCGTACTCTGCGGACCGGTACGTCACGCCCCGCGGCAGGTCGGTCATGGCTTTGCGGCCCTGCTCCAACTCGTCCAGGTACGTCCGCATCAGCGGGGCCGCCGGGCCGTAGAAGTTGTCGGTGAACTCGGCAATGATCCGGCCGGTATCGCAGTGTGCGTCTTGCATCAGCTTGTACAGCAGGCAGCTCTGCAGTTCGCTCCAGCCGCCGCGGGCGTGGAAGCTGCAGTGGTCGGTGAATAAGCCCGTGACGCCGGCCCGGTGCATCAGCCGCACGTTGGTGATCAGCCGCTCGACGTTGCCGACCGGCATCGTGATGCCGCTGCCCCAGGGATTCGGGTACAGCCAGGCCCACAGATGGTCGGTGATCTTGCTCCAGGCCTGCAGATCGCGGTACGTTTCCTGGATCGCCGTGTCCGGATGCGTCCAGTCCGCAAAGTACGAGTCTTCGATGGGGGCGAAGTCGATGACCAGATTCTCCGGCAGCCGCCCGCCGGCGGGCAGGACCGGGGGCCTCTGCGTCTGGCTGCGCCGATAGGCCAGGGTCTTGATCATCGCCCGCGGATGCTTCGTCTTGAGCAATTCGCACAGTTCGATCAGGTAATCGTACAGCGGACCGCCGGGACTGCCGTATTTCGCTTCCAAAGCCTTGCACGCCGGACAGTAACAGAACGCGCCGGGATTGTCTTGCGCTGCGATGTCCAGCAGGCTGCTGTCGCCCGCCACTTCGATGTGTGTCAGGACGTTTTTCGTCAGCTCCCGGCGCAACTCCGGATTGCCAAAACACAACTGCCGGCTCTTCACACGCTGTCCGGTTTCCCACATCGAGAAGAAGTCCAGGTGCGTCTGGAAGTAGTTCTTGTGCTCCAGCCAAGGGAACCGATCCGCCTCGGCAGCGCCGGGGTCCGGCGGAATGTAGCGGAACAGCGTATGTACGCCGCCTTCCGCGTCGGGAATCGCAGAGACGAACCGCCAAAAATCGTCCGGCCCGTGTCGCCGCGTCAGGCTGCGCACGCGGCTGTCCAGGCCCATGTTGATCCCTTGCTGATAGAAGTAGTCCATGCCGCGCTGCAGGTCGACTTTCCTGTAGGCGAAGGAAAAACCGCGTTGACGGCGAAACGGCGCCAGCGTCACCGTGGGCTGCCGGGGAACAACCGGGTGTTCGAACACCGAATACCAGCGCCAGCCCAGGGAATTCTCCAGGAACTCCAGCACCGCGTGCAGGTTGCCGTGGATTCCTTTGCCGTACAGTAGGATGTCCTGACCGCTGCTGCAGGCGACGTGCTCCTGGTTCTTCAGCGCGGCCAGCGGGTCTGGCCCCAGGTGCCGGAGCGCCGGAGCGCTCAGGCCGATCAAGATCGACGGTTTGCCCTCCGTCATGCCATCCGCCGCGACCACCGGAAACTGGGCACCTGTGATCTGCTCCAAGTACACAGCCAATTCGTTCGCCGCATACTCGTCCACGGCCGTGGGATTCGTCGGTTTGACGATCTGGTAGCCGGTCTGTCCGTCTTTCGCCAACGGCAGGCCGACAACGTCCGCGCCGCCGAGACTCAAGACGATCGTCAAGACCGCGCTGACGTGGGCAATCATGGTTTGTCACTCCTGGCTGTTCGCGGGGCAACACGATCCTTGCCGCAGGGGAACCCTGCAACCTACTGCTGCTTCACCAGCCAGAACCGGTCCACCCAGACGTACCGCACGTTGTCCGGATTTCTGGGCGGCGCGGCCCACAGGTACACGTCGCCGTGGAGTTTGGTGCTGCCGAGCTTGTAGACGTGGTACTGATCGTCCGCAATCTCGGCGCAGGTGCAACCCACCTGTCCGAGGCCGACGCGGTTCTTGGTGTCGTAGATGCCGGCGCTGAAGGCGGCGCCCTCGTTGCCCGTCTTCTCGACACGGATCGAGGCGTACACGTCGTAGGTGGCGTCTGCGGCCAGCGGTTTGCCCAGCAGCCACTGCTGCACGGCCCATTCGTGATGATTGCCGGGCATCCGGGCGGCCGTCTTGTCCGAGGCCAACTCGTCCTTCTCCATCGTTGCCCAAGTGCCCTCGGCGGCGAGGTTGAAGGTTGCGTCCGGCAGGTCGATCCACCGGTCACGGGGCAGGGTCTCGCAGCCGGGCGGCGGGGGCGAGTGGGTGCGGCCCAGGCCGATCGTGCGGCGTTCGAAAGCGGCCAGTTGGCCGCCCTCCGAGATCATCGTGACGCCCGCAGATTTCGCGACATCCAGGAAAGTCCGGCAATTCTGCGCGTAGTCGGTTGGTCCGGGCCAGGCCAGCTTCTCCCTCGCCGCCTGGTCCTGGAACTCGTACCAGCGCGTAGCCCAGACGTACCGCAAGGGCAGGCGGGCGACCTGGACTCGCTGCAAGACGGCCGGATCGTCCTTTGCCGCGGCCTCTGCCTGATCCAGCAGTTTTTCGGCCTTGGCCAGCATCGCCAGGTTCAGGAACTCGGCCGTTGCCGAACTGAAGCACGTGAGGTACGTGTTCTTGGCCTCCGCCTCGTCGTGGATCAGCTGGATGTACTGCAACATCGGCGCGGCGGCCGCGCTGTAGTAGCCGTGGACGAACTCGCGCACCAGCGTCTGGTCATCCAGCCGCGGATTCCAGAGCAACTTGGCCAGCACCCAGGCCTTCAGTTCCGCGAATTCGGCCCCGAGCGACGTGTACGCACCCTGCTCGAAGATCCCCCGCACTCCGTGGTCCACGAAGAAACCGATATTGGGGCCGAGGACGCGCAAGTTGGGATGCGGCTGGATGTAGTGGGCGAAATTGGTGGTGTAGTCCCAGATGTAGACGCGCTGGCAGATCTTGGACCAGCCGCGGATGTCGTCTGCGAACTTCTGGTTGCTCGGAGCGGACAGCGGGTGGGCAAAGTCGCACTCGATGCTGCACAGGCGAACGATCACGTTGGGCAGCGGCCTGACGTGCCGCGGCGGCTGGCGGGTGTACTGGTAGGCGAGCGTGTCGATCGCCACGTCCGGGTACTGCTTGCCGACCTCCGCGGCCACGTGGTTGACCAGGTGCAGTAGCGGCCCGGCCGGCGAGCCTTCCTCCTCCTCCAGCTTCTTGCAGTCCGCGCACAAGCAGTGGTTGTCGCAGTCGTTTTGCGAGACCGAGATGATCTGCGCGGTGGGGTCGTCGCGCAGGTACGCCAGCACCTTGTCGGTGATCAGCTTCTTGACGTCCTCGTTGGTCACGCACACCTGGGCGTAGCCGTCCAGACGCTGGCCGTTGACCTCGCTGAAGTACTCCGGATGCTCCTTGAAGTACGTGGCTGGCGGGACCAGTTGGGCGAACGTGTGGACGAAGAACGGCCCGCCGTAGCGCATCTTGCCGCCGTGTTTTTCCTCCAGGCGTTCGGAGTTGCCGTTGGATTTGTTGCGCGCCGCCCAGTCGCCGTCAAAGGCGTCGGCCCAGAACGTTTCCCGGTACTCCAGCGGTACATAGCGCACGTGCTGTTCGGGAACGGTCAGATCCGGGAGCCTGGGAATGGTGCTGGCTTTCGACGACCACCAGCGGCAGCCCACGGCGTCTTCGAGGAAGGAGTACACGGCATACAGCGTGCCGCGGGGCCGGTCGCCGGCCAGGAGCAGATTCTCCCCCACCGTCTCGATGACGATCCCATCCGGCTTCAGGCCCTCCAGCTTCAGCTGCGGAGCGAGCTGACGCGCCACGCGTCCCGGTCCAACCACCAGCAGCGGACCCGCGGGCGTCTGGGCGGTGGTCTGGACCGGGAAGTCCGCGCCGGTCACCTGCTTGAGGAAAACCGCCAGCTCTTCGGCGGCGTGTTTCTCCGCGGCGGTCGCGTCAGGATCCACGACGATTGAATAGTGGGTCTTCCCGCCGGCGGCCAGAGACAGGGACGCTGCAAAGTCCGTCGAGGCGAGCGACATGACGAACAGCACGACCAGGCACAGTGGGGCGTGGCGAACCATGGGCGGGTGAACCTCCGTAAGTACAGCAGGGGCAGCGGGATGCCAGGATGCCGACCGCGTGACAGCGAGAACCGGCCAGCACAAGCAGTCTACAACCAGCGGCCAGGCGGTTCAATGTGGATCGCCTTACTCCACGGCTTCCAGCATCTGCACCGGCACGTAGAATTTGGCGTAGTGCTTTCCATCGGTGTACCGCCGCCCGTGGGGATCTTCGACCAAGACCGTCGCCCGCTTGCTGACCCGGTTGACGATCCCCGCGTGCTCGATGCCGTCGAACCGAAAACGCACCTTCACTCCCGGCCTGATGCCGAATTTGACGAACGCCTTTTCCTTCGGCGTAATCAGGTTGTGCTTGTTCTGGGTGTGGCCGAAGAAGCGCCGGGTGATCGAATGAAAGCGGGGCCTGGAACAGCTTGACTTGCCCCAGAGCAGCATCTCGATCAGATGGACGATTTCGTGTTCCATGACCCGCTGAAGTGCGTCCAGGCGGTCCCGGCAGACGATGCCGCTCGTCGAAATGGGCCGATGGTCGTCTCCCGTGAAGCACCCGAACAGCATCGTCGTCGAGACGCTGATTTCGTACCGCCATCTGGCGTTCGATCGGTCGGTAAAACGGACGGTCTTGCCGCCGGAACTCGTCATCCGTTTGGACAGTCCGAAGTGCAGCGGGGTCGTGCCCAGCGTCGCCTTAACCTGCCCGTCGAAGAACTGGCTGTCGTACTCGGCAAACAAGATCGCCAAGTCATCGGGATGGATTCTGGTGAAGTTCGGGGCGTTGACGTACTTGGACCTGCTCAGCACGTTGGCATGAATCTGGGCGGTCCTGTCGGCGATGGTCTCGGCATCGAGGGCGGTCGATTCGACAATTCGAAGGAGATCCGTTGGCATTTTGTCGTCCGTAACTGACTGCGGCTGGAGGAAGGAGCACGGTGCTATCTGAGTCTGCCCAGGTACTTGGTTCCCCAGGGCCTCCGCTGCGGTCCGGGCAAGAGGTAATGTCGCACCCAAGTCTTGAATCGCACGGGCAGTCGCTGTTTCAGCGCGCCGCGCAGGGTGCCGGAAGCCGTCAGCGGCACGGACTCCTGCCGGCCCGCATCCGGCGACCGGAACATTTGCGCGTAGAAGCCCTGCAGGGGCACCCGGTCCGCCGTCGAGGCCGCCGTCTTCTCCGCGACGACGATCAGCAGCAGACGCCGCCGCGACATCATCAGCAGCGGCTGTCTCCGGGGATCGATTTGGTACAGGTTCCAGAATCCCGACGGGCGATCCATCCCCACCTCTTCCGCGACGTACAACTGCAACTCGGCGAAGGCGTTGGCGTGGTAGAAATCGGCCAGCAACGTCGGACTGAACTGGTAGAAGCCGTGATTGGCAAAGTTGTTGCAGGGGCTGATGTGGATGACGCGGCCACCGACGCGGAGCATCTGGACGACGTTCGTCAGCGCCGCGCGCACGTCGAAGACGTGTTCCAGGGTCCCGGAATCCAAAACGCCCTGAAACCGTCCTCGCAATTCGGCGGGAACCGGCTGGTTGAAGTCGCAGATCAACTCCGCTCCCTCGAAGTCGGAATAGTCCAGCGCCAGGACTTCGTCGGCGCCGAGGGACCGCAGGACGGCCTGATCGCTGGTGTTGCGTCCCAGGGGCGTGCCCTGCCAAGAGGGGATGTTGGAGAGCCGCGAACCGTCGTGCGGAAGTTCACGAGGGCCAACGCCCTCTTCGCGGCAGATCTGAGTGAACTCGTCGAACGTGGCATACACGCACTGTCGGCCGAGCGTGAGCCACGCGCCTTGCAGCGACTGACGGCGATGTTCGCGCACGAGAAATCGGAGCGCGGGTTTCGACAGTCCCATGGCGGATCCATGCCTACCGGGTTGGGAGATGCGAGTTGCAGGCTGCGAGTTACGGGTTACGGGATACGAGTCGCGAACTACAGGATACAAGTTGCGGGTTGGGCTGTCGAGTTGCCGGCGCGAACTGGCAATGTCGTGCCGGCGCTGTCCGTTCCTCGTCACACCCCACGATTTCAAGATCCGACGCATGCCGGTAGGGACAACTGTGACATTCCGCACGGCATTTCGTCCCTTCCCACGAGGGAACCGGGGGCCTCGCCTGCACATGCTGTGGCGGACCATGAACGCTGAAATCCAAACAGAACTGACGGATCCGCTCTCCGAGGCCCTGCGGGCTTGGCCTCTGCCAGGGTGGTGGGCAGGTATTGCACAGTTCGATGCGCCCTGGGGAATGGCGGTCTCCGAGGGTCTGGGAAGCCTGTATGTCGTGCTGGCGGGCCGTTGCTGCCTGACTCTGGCGGATGGTTCGCAGCAAGAAGAAGTCGAAGCAGGGGACGTATTGCTGTTGAGCCAGGGCGTGGCCTATTGCTTCCAAGACAGCCCAGAGAGCCCTACTGTTCCTTATCCGGGCAACTTTGCGCTTCGCGGGGTTGGTCCGCCGACACGGCAGGACTCCCCCGGCTCGACCAGACTGGTCTTCGGCCATTTTTCGATCGCCACTCCCGGCGCGAACCAGCCGGGTTTTGGTTTCGATCCGATCGTCCGACTCCAAGCCGAATCGTGCCGCGCTCTCAGCGGCTACCGCGCGATCGCTGCGGCCATGGCCGAGGAGCAGAGCGTACAGGCTCCGGGATGGCAGGCCGTCGTCGATCATTTGGCTCAGACCTTGCTGATGCAAACGCTGCGGGCGCTGGTCCTGCAAGCACGAACGGCGTTGGGCGATCAAAGTGATGCCGGAATTCCGTTGCTCAGGGCCACCCTGGACGGCGCCGTTGGGCCCGCCTTGGAGTTGATTCACCGCCGTCCGGAAGAACGCTGGACCGTCACGTCCCTGGCCAGCCACGTCCGCATCTCGAAATCGTCGTTCTCGGAGCGCTTCCACGCGTTGGTGGGAATACCGCCGCTGCGGTACCTGACCGAATACCGGATGAGAAAGGCGTGTCGCTTGCTGCTGGACACCGAGTTGGGCGTCAAGGAGATTGCCTCGATGGTGGGCTACGACTCGGCATCCTCGTTCAGCAACGCGTTCAAACGCCGCACGGGAAAATCACCGGCCGAATACCGCAAGAACGGCTACGCGCGTCCGAAAGGGACTCTCTTTGTCAAGACGGCCTGAGTATGCGCACTGTCCGGCGAATCGTCTTGAGTGCGTCTTTGGCGGGGGTCGTTCAGCGCAGAAGCGGCGACCAGCACGAAAGGCATCAGCAGGGCGCGATTCACGGGCACATCCATTCCGTCACCGACGGCCGCTTGTCCGGCTGCCGCGTCAACCGCCGCCGCAGAAGTCGCCGTTGCCGACGGACCCCGTGATGGAGTCTGGTCGAGAGGCCCGGCAGGTGGTTGGCCGACAGGCCCCCCAGGGCCGACCGCCAACTCGAATGCTTGGAACAGCCCGACGCCCGTGTCCATGGGGATACTGCCGGCGTTGATGCCAGGCGTCGGGTCGGTTCCCATCGTTCGCTCGTTTGCCTGCGGCACGTCTGCTTGCGACCAAGCCGCCGTCGAGCAGGACGCCACAGCCAATTCAATCGTCCCGCCTTCGTCATGGGCTCGCACTCTCAGGGAGCCTTCGGACAAGTCGGCCTGTCCAGACTCTGATCGCCCCTGTTCCGCTCGGTCCTCCGCAATCGGCGGTTCCAAGATGTCCTCCAGCCGGCTCTCAGCGAAGACTTCATCCCGCAGGGACGAGCGCAGCTTTAATCGCTCTCTCGTGTCGACGGCGTCTTCCTCCCAGATCGCATCCGACGGCGCTTCGTCCTTGCGCAACGACCTGCGGACTGCCGAGCCGATGTCCCCCAGTTCCACGACGCCCCCTTCGTCATCACTTTCGACACCTGCGGGGCGCATGTCGCCCAACAAGTCGACGACGTGCGTGACGGCGTCCCGGCCGTCGATCTCCGAGTGCAGGCCGCCGTTGCGGATCGCCGTCTCATAGGCTTGCCTGGCCGCGAGCTCCGTTTCCGTCGCAGACGCCGCGTCGGAGAGCCGGCCCAGGAGAGGTTCGCGGTCGACGTGCCAATCCGCAACCCCCAAGACCTGCTGGGCCGTCAGGGCAACCAAGCCGCCAAGGGCCGAGGGAGGCGACTCGTGCGAAGCCATCGAAAGGACGGACAGCGAATCGTCCGACGAGCCAGTCAACGAGCCAAACGGCGGCGAAATGGGCCGAGCAGCGTCGGACTCAGGGGCCGCTCTTACCGCCAAGGGCCGCATGGGGGACTCCTCTCGTGCGGCTGCTGGCGACGCCAAGAACATTGGCGGGGGATCGAGTGCATCGCCCCGCACCCGAAAGTCGTCGATTGGCGGCGGACCGGGCTTCCACGTTCCCGCCGGAGGCAAGGCAGCCAAGTCGCTTCCCAGGGCTGCGGACGTGGGCTCCGTGCGAAAAGCCAGCATGGCCGACGCCGCCGGACCATTGCCGGATACAAACCAGTCGTCCGCATCCGGCAACCACGCGGCCAACGGCTTCGGCGGCGGCAAGAGGGTCACCAGCATCCAATCCGCGGCCAAGGCCGGATCCCGCCCCGGCGCAGACGCCGCCGCGGTCCCGCCGCCAAGCATCGGCATTTCGACTGCGATCGACGAGTTGCTCGGATTGTGCTCCGAATGCAACGGCGAATTCCACGTCGCCATGCCCGGATCGGTGAGTCTGAGGCGAGCCACATCGCCGGGATCCGGAGACCGCGGGCCGGAGGGCTCGGTCGCGAAACGGACGGAGTTCACCGGGCCGGGTGCGGGCGTCTCGATCGAGGGCCGAGCGAAACCGCCGCTCGCATCGCGAGGCTTGTCGTGCAGTTGCGGCACGCCGGCATGGACCCAATCCGGCGCAGGATCAGCGTGGAAGGGAGCGCGCAGGGCGTCCGCAGGGAACGGATCGCCGAGCAGTGCGTGGGCGGCCAGATGCGTGGCCGACAGAACGGTCCGCGACTCCAACGCCTCCAGCGCCAAACGGTGAGTGCCCGCAACCGGTTTCTTGCGCGGTCGGGCAAGCGACGTCTGTAGCCTCGTCAACATATCAGTGCTTCCCCGCGGGCCGTTCGTTCTTGACCAGTTCGGCAAATCCGGTCTGATTCTTCAACGCGGCGAACGCTCGATTGCTGTCCCAATCCGGCGGGACGACCAATCCGGCCGCAACCGCCTCCCGCAGCGCTTGCATCGCGAGCGTCGCCCCCTCCTGCGCAGTCACTGCGTGTTGCTCTCCACCGGCAAGCAGTTGGCTCGCCAGGGCCAGTTCCTCCGCCACGGTAAACAACCGCTGCGGGTTGTTGGGCCAGAGTTCCTTGCGTGCCAGGGCCACCCGAATCGCGTCTTCGGGGCGTCCGAGTTGCCGCAGGACCCGGCCGTAGTTGTAGTAGTGCTTGCTCAGGAAACTTCGGTAACGCTCGACGCTGGGGGCCCGTCGGTGCGCCGCCGTCTGATGTTCCACGGCCCGCTCGTAGGCCTCAGCCGCCGCCTCGGTGCGGTCCAACTCTTCCAGCACGGTGCCCAGATTGTTGCAGATGCCGCCCAGACTGCTCTGCAGGCCGGCGTCACGCGGGTGTTGTGCGACAAGCACCTCCTGCAGGCTCAAGGCTTGCTGGAAGGAACGCTCCGCGTCTGCCGTCTGGTGCAGGGCGTTCTGCAGCAGTCCGAGATTGTTGTAACTGACGGCCAAATCGCGGTGGAACGACTTGTAGGCCGGCGCAGCCGCCACCAACTGGCGCTGGATCTCGATGGCCCGCTGATACGAGGTGCTGGCATCGGCGGCCTGCTGCGCGCGGGCCTGGGCGGCCCCCAGGTTGTTGTAGGTCAAGGCCAGGTCGCTTTGGTACACGAGCACGTCCGGCCGTGCCACCACGGCTCGCTTCTGGTAGGTCAGGGCTTGCCCGCAGAACTCGACAGCCTTGGCCGGCTGGGCGTCGGCGTACAGCGCGCTGAGGTTGTTGCAGGTGGCCGCCAAGTTGCGGAGATGGTCCGGATCGTTGGGATGGGCGTCCACCAACTCCTGTTGACGGCCGGCGGCTTTGCGGAACGTCTGATCGGCCTGCTCAGTCTGGCCCGTATCGCATTGCAGCAATCCCAGGTTGTTGAGCGAACGGGCCAAATCTCCCTGGTACTGCTCGGCCTGGAGGGACTCGGCGACCAGTTGCTCTTGCAGACGAATCGCCCGGTCGTAGGCGTTTCTCGCGTCCGCCGTGGAACCGGAACGGCTCAGCAGCAAGGCGAGATTGTTCAGGCACAGCGCCAGTTCGCGCCGGTAGTCCGCCGCCGACGGCGCCTCGGCGGCCAATGCCTCCAAGATGCCCTGAGCGTTCGTGTAGGCAGCGATCGCCTCGTCGGTCGATCCGATCCGGTCCGTGATGGTCCCCATCTTGGTATAGGTCAGGGCCAAGTCCGCCCGCAAGGCGGGATCGGTGCCAGCTTGCGCGGCGAATTCGCGATAGTAGTCCAGCGTGTCCTGCAGGAGTTCGCGGCGGACGTGTTCGGCGCCGGGGATCTCGGCGAGTCGCTCCGCCAACTGAGCGCCGAAACGGTCGACGGCGTCCCGCGCGTGACGGAAATTGGCCGCCGCACGCTGAAAATTCCGTTCGGCGTGGGCCTTTTCTCGCCCAATCAGAAACGCGCTGACGGCCAGCCCTACGGCGACCAGCAGACAGGCGGCGGCCGCCGCCGTGACGATCCGCTTGTGACGCCAAGCCCATTTGTGCACGCGCTCGACCAGGCTCGGAGGCTTGGCCGCCGTCGGTTTCCCTTCCAGCACGCAACGCAAGTCGTCCGCCAGTAGCTGCGCCGTGGCGTAGCGGTCCTCCCGGCGCTTGGCCAGCGCCTTGAGGACCACAGTCTCGAGATCGGCAGGGATCTCCGGCTGCCACTGCCGCAACCGCACGGGGTCTTGCTGTTCAATCTGACGCATCAGCCCCGGTCCGTCCCGGCCGGGCAACGCCGGCCGCAGCGTCAGCAACTCGTACAGCGTAGCTCCCAGCGAGTACACGTCCGTCCGCTGATCGACCAGCGCGGTGTGCCCCAGGGCTTGCTCGGGACTCATGTAGCGTAACGTTCCCACGACATCGCCCGTCTTGGTCAGCGTCGCATCCGACTGGCAGCGAGCCAAGCCAAAGTCCGTCACCCATAACTTGCCGTCGCCGTCCAGCATCAGATTGGACGGCTTGATGTCGCGGTGTACGACGCCGTACTCGTGGGCTGCTTGAAGCGCTTCGGCGGCCTGAATCCCCAACCGCGCCACGGTGCGGAAGTACTGCTGGCGGTTCCGCGATCTTTCCGTCAGGTAGGAATGATGAGTCGAAGGGGCGGCAGGCTTGGCGGAGGACTCGCCGCCTGCGGACGCCGCCGCTTCGCCTGCGGACGGCTGCCCGGCACCGGAGGCCGGCGCGTCGTCCTCGACGCCCGACTTTCGGCGCAGCTCCGCGATCGCCCGGTCCAACGGCTGGCCATCGATGAATTGCATCGCGTAGTAGTGGACGCCCCGCTCGGCGCCGACGGCGAAAACCGGCACGATGTTCGGGTGCAGGAGTTGGGCCGCGGCCTGAGCTTCGTTCTTGAAGCGGGCAATTTGCTTCGAGTCCAACACGGCGGCAAAGGGCAGCACCTTGAGGGCCACGCGCCGCCCGAGCGACAGCTGCCGAGCTTCGTACACCACGCCCATTCCGCCCCGGCCCACTTCGCGCAACAGGACGAAATCGCCCAGCCGTTTCTCATCGTCTTCCGAACAAGCTGCCGGACTGGCAGGCCGCGGCGACGGGCCGCCAAACCCGGCGGCGACGCCGTGCAACTCCTCCAGACGGTCCAGGTACGTCGTCAACGGTTCGGCCAGGTCCGGATGCTGCCGGAGCAGCTTTCCCATATCCGGCGGTACCCCGGTTTCCAACGCCGACAGGTATTCGTCCAGGATGTCCGTCAGCCGGTCCTTCTGCTCTGCCGTCAACTGCCGCAGGGCCGCCGGCTCGACGCTCAAGTTGGAAAGGTCGCTGGCGTTCATTATCCGTCGATCGGTTCGTAGACTTGCTTGAATTTCTCGATCGCCCGCAACCACAACATGCGGACCGCGCCCGTCTTGCGGTCCATCCGTTCGGCGATTTCTTCGAACGACAAGCCCTGCAGGTTGCGCAGCACGATCACGTCCCGGTACTCCGGCCGGAGCTTGGCCAGTTGATCCGCCAGAGCCACGGCGCGCTCGCGCTGCCGTGCCGGGGCACTCGGCGAGGGCCCGCGATCGGCCAGCGCCTGCGCGAAATTGGTCGCCGAACGATCCAGCGCCAGCCCCGCCTGATCGATGGAAATCTCGCACCGCACGTCGCGCCGTTGAGCCTTGACGTGCGTCTCGATCGCATGGTGCAGGCAATGGATCAGGATTTGGCGCAGCCAGGCGAGGAACTCCCGTTCGGTGCTCCCGCGGAATTTTCCGAAATCGCGATGGGCCGCCAGCATGGTCTCCTGCACCAGATCCGACGCATTCATCCGCCGCCGCAGCCGGCGATCCAGCTGCGTGGTGGCCAGGATGTTCAAGTAGTTTTGGTACAGCTGCAGCAACTGCCCCAGGGGCTCCCGCTGCCCTTGGCGAGCGTCGCCCAAGAGCTGCTCGACCTCCGAGCCGGCCATGCGCGTGTCAGGGATCAAGACGCTGTCCATCTTCCGCGTGCTCATGCCTCAATTTTAGACCCGCCCGCAGCACTCGGCCAAGAGTTTTCGCTGCCCGTTCATGAGGGATACGGGGTGAGGGGGCGGGCTCTCCCATGTTCACTACTCATCGTCACTTCGCCCGATGTGCTATCAGGCTTTCGCTTGGAATTGACGGGACCAGCCGGGCATCAGTCGAAATCAGGAAATACCCCATTTTCGATTGGACGAACCGCTGGCCGGATCGGTTCCGAAACGTGCTCTCCGCAATCGGGACGGCAACAAATTCGCAAGGTTTCTGGACGAACGAGCACTTCCGCGGATCGTACGCCGACCGCGGAACAGCCGCTTGTCGCGGGCAGAACGGCGCGCGGCGCCACCGCCAGCCGCACGCGCGCCTACTGTGGATAACGCGGCGGCGGCCGAATTATTGCACTCCGACGAAAGAAACGAGTGCAGGGGGGGACGGAGAAACCGGATTGAAAGCCGACGATGGCAAACCGTAGGCCGGAACAAGTCCGCGCCGTTCCGGCAGGAATTTCGCCGCCTGATATGCACTTCGCCCTGCCGGAACAGCGCAGACTTGTTCCGGCCTACCCGCCACCGCCGCGATGAGGCTTCGCGCCATGCTCGGACATGGCCTGCCCCAACGAAACACCAGTCGCGTGCGCGGGCCCAACGTCTTCGCCTGGCGGCGGTGCCGGCCGGAAGGCAGCAAGTTCCTCGGACGAAATCTGACCGTCCCCATCGCTGTCGGCGGGCAAGATGCGTTCCCACAAGCCGTCGGGCACTTCGTCTTCCACCAGCAGCCCATCGTCGTTTTGATCGAGACGATCGAACAGATCGCCGTCGCAGCGGCCGTCGGGCCGCGGGCCGTGCGGATCGCGTTCCGGCTGGAACGCGGCCAGTTCGTCCAGCGTGATGCTGCCATCGCCGTCCGTGTCGGCTGGCGATAGCCGTTCCCAGACTTCGGGCGGCAATTCGACTTCGGTCAACGCGCCGTCCCCGTCCGCATCCAGGCGAGCGAAGAGATCCTCCCGCGACGGCGGCTCTGGCTTGTAGGCGGCCAGTTCCTCAGCCGAGATCGCCCCGTCCCCGTCGGTGTCAGCGGCCGAAATACGGCCCCAAACCTCTTCAGGCAACTCGTCTTCCGTGAGGACGCCGTCGTTGTCTTGATCGAAACAGCTGAACGGATCGCCGTCGCCGTGTCCCTCCTCCGGACCTCCGTGCGGGCCGCCCTCTGGCTTGAACGCGGTCAACTCTTCGAGCGTGACGTCCCCGCTCGAATCGGTGTCGGCCTCGGACAGCCGTTCCCAGATTTGCGGCGGCACCTCGTCCTCAGTCAAGACGCCATCTTCGTTCTTGTCGGCGCGGGCGAACAGATCTTCCATCGACGGCTTGGCCTTGTCGCCGTGGCCATGATGGCCGGTTGGCACATCGTCGGTTGTCCCGTTGTCCCCGCTGTCGTTGTCCCCGCTGTCGTCGTCCACCGTCCCGCTATCGACGGTTCCGTCGTCCACCGTTCCCTCCTCGATGGTCGCGTCATCCGCCGGCGACTCGTCGCTCGTCGATTCCTCCACCGCAGCGACCGCGGCGGAGGGATCATTCAGTTCGTTGATCACGGCAAGGCAGTCGGCCGGGGTGACTTGGGAATCGTCGTTCACGTCCACCTGGGAGGTTGTTTCTCCTTCGGCGTCCGACAGCGTGCGGGCGCCTCGGGCGTTCAGCGTATTGATCACGACCAAGGCGTCCACAGGAGTGACGTGTTGATCTTGATTGACATCGGGGGGCCTTGACGAGTTGTGCCAGTGTGAAACATGCGCGCCGGCGTGTTCGTCGTGCATCTCCCCCATGCCGACCGAGCCAAGACCAGCCGCCAAGCACAGGCGAGGGTCCAGCGATTCGAGGATTAACGTTCGTGTACGGGTTCTTCTCTTCATCGAAGTGTTGCTCCAGTTAGTCGCTTGTGTTGACTCGAACTCAGAAGTGAAACGCCGTGCTGTCTAGCGCGGCGTCAAGCCCGGCACCAGCGAGTTGGCGGCGCGGCGCGGCGTATTGTCGTGGCACAGAATGCGCGTCGCGCCGACCACGTACGTATGGAACTCGGCCACGACCAGGTTGAAGGTCTGCTCCGTGCGCGTTTCGACGACGTCGCTGACCAGCGTCGGCCCGTCCACGCCGTGAAGGACCATGCCGGACTTGAGGTCCCGCAGCTTCACCCAGCCTTCGCCCGCGACCCACAAGGGATGCCCGCCGCTGCCTTCCAACGTGCCGCCGTTCTGCGTGGCCAGGCCGATTTTCAACAGAAGCTCCGGCGGGCGTTCGCTGGTCTGCAACACCGGCTGATAAGTCAACTCGCCCGTTTCGGGATGCTGGCTCAGCACCAAGTCGCCGACCTGGATGCGTTCGATCGCGACCGGCCCCGCAATGGTCCACACGGGCGTGCCGGCGATGAAGCACTCAGCACGCGGCGGGGGCGGCGAGGAACCGCTGCCGGACTGGATGTCTTCGTACGTCTGTGACTGCTGCTGATAAGTCAAGTCGGTCGGCTTCGAGCCCATCAGCGCGACTTCGTTTTCGCTGTTCCACCAGGACCACCAGGCATCCGGCGCGGACGGCAAGGACTGGCCGGTGGCCACGCGGAGGGCCTCGCAGATCCGCTCGTTCAACGCCTTGATGGATTCGTTCTGCCGCATCCGTTGCCACTCGCGGACATACGCCGTCACTTGCGCGTCGGCCAGGGCCCGTGTGCGTGCTTCGGCCTGAACCGGCGTGATGCCCTGCTGGGGCTCCGGCGAGCCGGACGCAGGGTCGCCGGGGAGCGTCGCGGCAGCGCTCGTGCGGCGATCCATGACGGTGTCCAACACGACGGCTTTGCGCTGGTCCTGCGTTTCGCGCACGAACTCGTGCCGATACCGAATGCGGCCGTTCTCCAGCACCGCTTGGTATTGCGACTCGATGGGCGTCGACAGTTCCGCCAGCATGTGAGGTACGTAGTGGTCGCGAGGCCGCGTCTGCAGTTGCTCCGCCGCGGCCCTGCGGACCTCCGGCCACACCGAAAGGACGCTTTGCCGGGCAAGTGCCAAGGCCGCTTTGTCGTCCCGGATGCTCCCCAACAACTCGATTCCAACCTGAGCCCCTTCTTCGCTTTCGTTGCCCAATGAGATTTCGAGCGCCGGCACGGCATCCGCCGTCAGATCCGTCTTGCACTTCTCGATCAGTTGGGCGGTCAGCGCCGGAGCATTGCGCCGCAGGCCGCGCCGGAGTTCCTCCAGCTTTCGCTGCCACTTGCGCACGGATTCCGCGGTTTGCTGCTCCTGCTGTAGACCCTGGGACAGATCTTGCCCGCGGACCCACGCGCCGTTGACGCGTTGGAAGTGCAGCCGTTGCCGGGCCGCCGCATGGTCCGGTGCCAATTGGAGAATCCGATTCAAATGGGCGGCTTCCTGGGCCGTCAAGCCGCGTTCGGCGCACCAATCGGCCAACGCCAGCTGACCATCGGCCGTGTCCGCCGCCGCCGACCGCCGCTGCTCGTAAGTTTCCCGCAACCGGCGATGGCGTTCCGTCTCGATCGTGTCGGTCACGTTCAACCAGCGGTTTCCGACACGCACCTGGCCCTGGTGCCAATGGCCGGCCGGTTGGTCGGGACAGAGTTCGACGGCGCGGGCGAGCAACTGCTGCCGCTCGATGCCCCTTCCGTAGACCTCCTGAGCCAATGCCTCGCTCACCAGTTCCTCGGCCTGGCTTCGTTGCCGCGCGAGCGTTTCGGCTCGCGCCGGCGGGATGAGCCATCCGCCGAACATCGCCACGACGGCGATTCCACAGACACGGGGCGCACGAACTCGCGGCAAGAGAGAATTCCTCGACGACATATTCCCCTCCTTTACTCACGCTCCCGACGAACACGGGAGAGCAGAGAAGAGCCTTGCCCGCACGGTAGGGACGAAGTCGGATAAGGAATGTCACGCTTTTCTGGGTCAAATCCGGTGCCGAGTTCAGTTATTTCCCGGAGTCCGCTCGGCCATCGTTCATACCCAGCCGGGTGTCATCGAGAAAACGTCGTCTACGGCGGCCGACCACGCCTGCCACCGAGAGGACGCAAACGAATGCCCGCTGATGGTCCGCGAATCGGATCCCCAGGGGCGAGGCGCATAATGCTGCCAGCTTGGTCCCGGCGCAACCGCCACGGTGCCGGGAACCCTCGTGGGCGTGGTCGCCCCTCCGCCGGACGTCCAGACCGAGGAACCCGTCGAGCCGCTGGCCGAACTGGCAGCGCTCGCCAGCGACGAACTGGCCGCCAGCGGCGAGTACGCATCGGCTGCCGCCAGGTTGACTTCGTAGCCGAGATCCGCCATCGCGGCCACCGTGATGCTGCTGAGCGGCATGTCGCCGTCCTGAATGTAGCCGACCATCAATTCGTTGCCAAAGACCGACAAGCGCCAGTGTCCCAGCGCGGTGCCCGTGCCGCCGCTCGCCTCGACGGGGACCCCCGTGGCATTGGTGCCGAACACTTTGTTGTACTCGGCGACGGCATGAGCCCCGGTGAAGACCGGATTGGACGTGCGCGTGCCGCTCAGCAACCCCTGGCTGGTCCAGACCGTGCCAAAGCCGAGCACATGGGCGATTTCGTGTGTGAGCACGGCGAGCAGTTCGCCCTCGCTCTCCATCTGAGCGATGTCGGCTGTGTCGATCACGACCGTGCCCAGGTACGGCAGACCATCCCTACCGGCTCGCATCGCCTCCGGCCCGGATTCGCCCAAGACGTTGCCGACGCCGTCCATGCGTTGCGTACGGACGGTGATCGAGACATCGTCGATCGTCTGCCCCCGATACCACACGTCCGGCAGGTCTCCCACGATGACTTGTTCCCAGCGGTCGGCCGCCTGTTCGGCGATGGCTTGCTGGCTGGCGGTCAGGCCGGACAAACTCAAGGTGATTTGGAAGCCGGCGCCGTCCGTCGGCTCGGTTTCCACCTCCTGGTTGCCGAAATCCTGGTCGGTCAGCGCATCGCCGTTCGCGACGGTGACAGTGTAGAAGCCTTCACTGGGCGCCGTGACTTGCCAACCCGATTGGGCCACTTCTCGGATCGTGTACGTGCCGGGCGTCAAGGTCAACTCGTAAGTCCCCGCCCGGCCGCTGATCGCCGATACTTCGCCGCGGTCGTATTGCCCGTCGCCGTCCGCGTCGGCAAAAACCTGCCAGCCGCTCTGGCTTGACTCAGCCGAGTCTTGGGTGCCGTCGCCGTCCAGGTCGTTGAACACCGTGCCGGAGACCGTCGCCACCGCCTGTTGATTACCGAAGTCCTCGTCGGTCAGCGCATCGCCATTCGCGACGGTAACGGTGTAGGAGCCCTCGCTCGGAGCCGTGATCTGCCAACCAGTGCGGGTCACTTCGAGGATCGTGTAGTCGCCGGGCGTCAAGGTCAACCTGTAAGTCCCGTCCCGGCCGCTGATCGCCCTCGCCTCGCCGCGATCGAGTTGGCCGTCGCCGTCCGCGTCGGCGAAAACCTGCCAGCCGCTCTGGCCTGACTCAGCCGAGTCTTGCGTGCCGTCGCCGTCCAGGTCGTTGAACACCGTGCCGGAGACCGTCGCGACCGCCTTCTGGTTCCCGAAGTCCTTGCCCGTGACGGTAGCTCGGGCGGCGACGGTAACCGAATACGAACCGTCGCTGGGGGTCGTCACTCGCCAGCCGGCCGGGGCGGTCTCGCGGATCGTATAGGTGCCCACCGACACCGACAGCCGGTAGGAGCCGTTCCTGCCGCTCACCCTCGCAGGTTCGCCGCGGTCGAGGCTTCCATTGTTGTTGCGGTCGGCGTAGACGACCCAGCCAGCCAAGCCACGCTCCGTGGCCGCCCGGACGCCATCGCCATTTTGATCGTCAAACACCGTGCCAGTGATGCTGCCCAGCACGCGACCGGACGCCAACAACCGCCGATCTTCCAGCGACTCAACGGCCAGATGCCGCGACTGGACCTTCGTGTGCCTGCGGGCACGGAACTTCGCCAGCCGATCCCAAAGAAGGCTCCCGACCATGCGATGATTTTGCGGCATACCCTCACCCTTTCTTGATCCCCGACTCGGAAACGAACGATCGTTCGCGAAATGACTGTCCGGTGACATGTGAGCGGCAAGGCGCTAGCCGCCGGTAGAACGGTTCGCCGGTCACCGGTGGCTAGCGCCTTGCCGCTCACCTGTTTCTTGAACGACGCCAAGACGCGTGCCCCGAATTCGCAAGAGGCAAGTCACAGCGCAGATCGTTTGCCCTTCCTCGCTAATAGGGACGACTCCGGCGGCGTAATGTCACGGATTTGCCCCGTCTTTCAAACCAGGCCGCGTGGACGCAGGAACATGACTTCTGGACGCACGCAAAACACAGCGGCAAAGACGAGTTTGCTGAAGTGCTGATCGGCTCTGGCCGCGGATCGGCGGGAATCCGCGGTGATCACCCGTCGGCCCTTCTTCGTTTTCCCGAATCCATCGCAATAAACGGCGTCGAGGTTCTCTCGTTCGCTGTGCTCGGCTGCGTTGGGAGCGTTACAAACGGAACTCCATCATGAACCAGGAACTGCCCAAGGCTTGGGAGCGACTCCAGGCGACGATGTCCGCACAACAGGGCCTCTCGGCCCTCACCATGGCGGTTTATCTGCTGATTGCCGGGGGCTTGGGTTTGTATTTGCGACTGCTGTACCGGCGCAGCAGCGTCTCTGCCTCAGATTCCGATGCGATTACACGGGTGTTTC
>CAYUFW010000002.1:31622-34730 GCA_964443915.1 uncultured Pirellulaceae bacterium | reverse complement strand
GGGTGATCGCGGTCGTCAAATCGTCCCTGGCGTTGTCCCTTGGTCTGGTCGGGGCGCTTTCGATCGTGAGGTTTCGCTCGGCCATCAAAGAACCGGAGGAACTGGTCTATCTCTTTCTGTGTGTCGCCGTGGGATTGGCGCTGGGCGCCGAGTTGCCGTTGCTGGCCCTGCTCCTGGTGGCCGTGGCAACGATCTTTGCGATGGTCATGTACGTTCAGGGCCGGCGGGCCGGCGGTCACAGTCTGCTGTTGACCATCACGGGCGAGGTACAAGGCGATTTCGGTGACGGCGAGTTCAGCGTTTTTTCGGCGGTGCGCGAGTTGGCAGGGCCATGCACGCTGCAGCGTTTGGACCTGGAGAATGGCCGGGGTCAAATCCGGCTGATCCTGCGACGGATGGAACCGCAACACACGGCGCAACTCCTGTCCGAACTCAAGCAGCGGATGCCGGATTGCGATTTCTCCTGCGTCAATGTGAGTTCGTCCCTGTAGGGAGCATGAAGTGATCGCGACGTGCAACCGCTGCGCGTGACGCTGGACTACGGCCTTGCGTACTACGACCAAACAGGCATGCAGCGTCTTTGCACCTCGTTTGGCCGCCGTCATGAGGGGCTGGTGGTATTGGAGGGCAAGCTACCCGCCGGGCACGAGCAGGAACTGCGTTCGTTTCTGCATCCGTTCGCGGCACGGGTCAACCGGTGTTCGAAGTACGTGCATGGTTGCCAGCTGTTGGGTTTGGTCCGGGAGACGTGATTCACGGCGCCACCTTCCTTGCTCGGCGCAGGTCTCGCGACCTCGCCGAAGCCGCCGACCGCAGGTCTCGCCGCCGTTTATCGATCGAAGGAGCCAACGATGCGTCAATCGCTTATGTCAGTACTCGTGGTTGCGGCAGTTGTGGCACTGGCTTGCTTCGGATGGCCGATGCAGCCCGGTCCATCCGCCGCTCAGCCGCCGCTTGCCGGGCCGCCGCCGATGGATGGCCCGCCGGGCGGATTCCGGCTTGCCGCGCCGCCCTTGCTCGACGCCCTGGACGCAAACGACGACGGTGAACTGGCGGGCGACGAAATCGCGGGGGCGGCATCCAATCTGGCGACCTTGGACAAGGACAAGAACGACGAGCTGAGTGACGCCGAACTGGGCTCGCTGCTGACTCGCCAAGGGCGCGGTCCCGGCGGGATGGCGGGACCGGGCGGTTCCGGCGGACGCGAATCGGCTGGCCCCGGCGGCTTTGGCGGGCGCGGCGGACCAGGTGGGCCGGACGGGTTCGGCGGCCGCACGCAAGAAGTGCTCGGCCGTTTCGATGGGGACAAAAACGGAGTGCTGAGCCAGTCCGAGCGGGCGCAGGCGAGGACCTCGCTGGCGGCATCGCGCCAGGATCGCGGCGGGATGTTCGGACGCGGGCCCGGCGGCCCGTTCGGCGGCCCGGAAGGCGACACGGCTGACGGCTCGACTGCCAAGCCGGGGCCACGTTTGTCGCCCGATGAAGTCACCCAGCATCCGGACGCCGGGCTGTATGATCCCCGCGTGTTGCGCACCTTGTTTTTCGTCTTCGAGAACCAGGATTGGGAACAAGAGCTTGAGGCATTCCACAACACCGACGTGGAGGTGCCGGCGACGCTGATCGTCGACGGCCAGACGTATTCGGGCGTCGGCATGCGATTCCGCGGCGGGTCTTCTTACGGCGTCCCTCGCGGCAAGAAGCGGTCGTTCAACGTCACGATGGACCTTGTGGACAAGAAGCAGCGGCTGCTGGGCTACAAGACCTTGAATCTGCTCAACTCGCACACCGATCCTTCGTTCCTGCGCACGGTCCTATACGATCATATTGCGCGGCAGTACGTTCCCGCCCCGCAGGCCAACCTGGTCCGGGTGGTGATCAACGGCGAGAGCTGGGGCGTGTACGTGAACGAAGAACAGTTCAACAAGGACTTCGCACGGACCTGGTTCGGCGAGGACAGCGGCGCCCGCTGGAAGGTCCCGCCGAACTTCAGCGGCGCCGCAGCCCTCGTCTATCACGGCGACAACATCGCGGACTATCGCGGCCTGTACGAACTGAAGTCCAAGGACGATGAGCGGTCCTGGCGCGATCTGATCGGACTTTGTCGGGCGTTGGAGCAACTGCCGGACGAGCAACTGGAAACGGATTTGGACCGCGTGCTGAACGTCGATCGAGCGCTGTGGTTCCTGGCGCTGGACAACGTACTGATGGACGAAGACGGTTATTTCAGCCGCGGCAGCGATTATGTGATCTATCAAGACGCCCGGCACAAGCGGTTCCACGTCCTGCCCCACGACAGCAACGAGACGTTTCGCACTCACGGCGGACCGGACGGACCAGGAGGTCGGGGTCGCGGCGGAGGCCCCGGAGGCCCATCGGGCGGACCCGGTGGATTCCCAGGCCCCGGCGGCGGGCCGGATCCGATGGACATCTTCTCGATGCTGGGCGGACCGGGATTTGGCCCCGACGGTTTTGGCGGACCGGACGACGCATTTGGTCCTCCCGGCGGCGGCTTCTTTGAACCCGGCGGAGGTCCCGGTGGTCCGGGTGGGTTTGGCGGCGGACCGGGCGGTCCTGGGGGCGGTCCTGGCGGTGGCGAAGGCGGGATGCAGGAGCCGCTGAGCATGATCCAAAATCGGATGCGGCCCTTGATTCGTCGGCTCTTGTCGAACGATCACCTGCGGGCTCGCTATCTGGCCCATGTCCAGACCATTGTCGAGCAGTCGCTCAATTGGGAGACTTGGGGGCCGGTTTTCGAGGACTACCGGGCCTTGATTGCCGGGGACGTCTTGTCGGACACTCACAATCTGGCGACGTTCGCCGACTTCTTCGATGCCGACCTCGCGGAGCCCACGGGCGGTGGTCCTTTCGGTGCTCCGATCGGAATCAAGCGCTTCGTCGATCAACGCCGCGAGTACCTGCTGCAGCACGCCGATCTGGCTAGACCGCGTCCTGAGGTCCTGGCGGTCGCGGCAGCCGGCGAGCCTCAGGCGGAAACGCCAGTGCGAGTCGTGGTGCAGGTCGGCCCGAAGGTGCCCGTGGAGGCGGTTCTGCTGTACGTTGCGGTGGGACAGGGTGCTCCGTTTCAGCCGGTAGAGCTGAAAGCAGAAG
>CAYUFW010000002.1:0-31548 GCA_964443915.1 uncultured Pirellulaceae bacterium | reverse complement strand
ACTGATTCCGAAAGCGGCCGCCGGCTCCGAGGTGAGCTACTATGTGGAGGCCCGCGCGGAATCGAGTATCGGCACGACCGCGTTTTGTCCGGCGCGTGCCGAGATGGGAGCCATGCAGTATCGAGTCGGAGGCCCTGCCACCGCGCAGACTACGGCGGGGTCAGCGACGCTAACGATCAACGAAGTCATGGCGTCGAACACACGCACGGTCCAAAATCTGCAAGGGCAGTTTGCCGACTGGATCGAGTTGGTGAACACCGGCTCGGCGGGTGTGGACCTGACGGGGCTGTACCTGACCGATGACCGGCAGAACCCGCGGAAGTGGATCTTCCCCGCGGGAACGGCACTGGAGCCCGGCAAGCAACTGATCGTCTGGGCCGACGAAGACGCCAAAGCCTCGTCCGGCCTGCACGCCAATTTCAAATTGTCAAGACGAGGCGAGTCACTGCTGCTGGTCGACAGCGATTCGCGCAGCAATGCGGTGCTTGACGCGGTGGACTTCCCGTCGCAGCGAGACGACATCTCCTGGGGCCGCAGCCCCGACGGGCAGGGCCCCTGGCAGCCGTTGGAGCCGACTCCCGGAAAGCCAAACTCGGCACCGTAGACGCGCCGCTCCGCGACGCGATTCCGCTCGCGGAGCGAGCGGCCTACGGTCATGCACATCCGGTCTCGGAGAGAGATGCCTACGGGAAAACAAAGGAGAAACCTCGATGCTCACACGCAAAACTCGTTATTCGGCAGCGTTCCTGTTAAGTTCCGTTTCGATATTGCTGGGACAGGACGTTGCTGCCCCGCCGGACGCGGGCAGCGATGCGATTCGCCCGCGCCGGAGTTCCTTTGGCCCACCGGCATTCCTGCTCAAGGACGCGCTGGATACGGATAGGGACGGGAAACTGTCCACCGCGGAGATTCAAGCTGCCCCGGAAGCACTCAAGAAACTCGACGCCGACAACGACGGCAAGTTGAACGCCGCAGAGATCGGCTGGCCGCCCCGACGCCCCGGCGGCCCCGGCGGACCTGGTGGACCGTTCGGAGGTCCGCGACCCGGCATGGGCCAGCGAGGCGACCCGGATTTCGTTGCCCGGTTCATGTCCCGCGACGCCGACGGCGACGGCAAGTTGACCAAGGAAGAACTGCCCAAGTCGATGCGGTTCCTCGTCGCGCGGGCCGATGCAAACAAGGACGGTGGCGTGGATCAGGCCGAAGCCGCCCGCTGGGCCGAACAGGCTGGTCTGGCGCCGATCCCGTCAAAAACGGACCGCTTGCCTGCACGCGAAGATTCCTGAGTGGGCACTTACGGCGCCGGGCACAGCCAATCACAGTCCTCCGCAAAGATCAGGTCGACGGCCCAGGCAGATGTATCTCCGGCTTCGCCTTCGCCTGCCGGCGCAATCTGCACCGTGGCATCGACGAAGTGAATCTGAGCCTGCGGCACGCTGGTGTCCAAAGCGAACAAGAGCGTATCGTCACCGGCGGAGGCGTTCGTCGTGTCGGCGGTGAAATCGGCGACGCCGCTGGCCAGGGCCACGAACGGCACGCTGGTCAGAAGGTACTCGCCGCCGCCCAGTTCCGTGAAGCCGGCAAAGCCGCCGACGTCAACGACGCTACCGACGGTCGTCGCATCGGCCCGATGGCCGTTCGGGAAGTCCGAGCCGTACTCGATCTCGCCGTTGACCGACACCAAGGACGAATCGTACAACAGGTCGAAGTACGAGGCGAACACGCCTTCCGGCGCGTCGCGCAAGTCCTCGACGTAGACGTTGACGACAAACTCTTGGCCCGCTGTCAACTCGCTCACTGCGGTACCGTCGGTCGCAGCGACCTCCAATCGCACCTCCACGAGATCAGCCAGAGCAATGGAGATCACCACCGTCGCGGGCGCCGATGTAGCCACCCCGTCGCTGACCGTGTACGTAAAGCTATCACCGTCCACGAACCCCGCACCGGGCACGTAGGTCAACGAGCCGTCGGCGTTGAAGGTGAGGGTCCCGTAGGCCGGCTCGCTGGCGAGGGTCGCGGTCAGCGCGTCGCCATCGGCGCCGGTGTCATTGGCCAGCACGCCCAGCGAGGCGTCGACCGTCAGGACTCCATCCGCCGCCACGTTGTACTGATCGTCGACGGCCGCCGGCGCGTCGTTCACCGGGGCCACCGAGATCGTGACGCTGGCCTGCAACGAATCCTCCCAGCCGTCGCTAGCGACGTAGGTGAACGAATCCGTGCCGTGGAAGTCGGCATCCGGCGTGTACGTGAACGAGCCGTCGGCGTTCAGGTTCAGCGTCCCGTGCGCCGTGGCGGCGACCAGCGCCACGGTCAGCGAATCGGCGTCGAGATCCACGTCGTTGCTCAGTACCCCGCTGGCCGCGTCTACTTCCAGGACCGTGTCTTCGTCCACTTCGTAGCTGTCGGTGGGAACGACGGGCAGTGTGTTCACCTTGATCGTCACTGTCACCGCCGAAGACGTCGCTTGGTCGTCACCGGCCACGTAGCTGAACGTGTCTACGCCGTGAAATCCGCTGTCCGGCACATAGAGGAAGTAGCCATCGGTGTCGAGCGTCAGCGAGCCGTCGGCAGGACCGCTGATCAGCGTCGCAGTGAGGACGTCGCCGTCCGCGTCCGTGTCGTTGGCCAGAACGCCGTTCTCCGCGTCCACTGCCAGCATGGCGTCCACGGCAACGCGGAACGTGTCGGCGACGGCGACCGGAGCATCGTTGACCGCCCCGACCGCGATCGTCACTGTCGTCTCGGCGGAGTACGCTGCGCCGTCGCTGGCGGCGTACAGGAACGAGTCCGTGCCGTAGAAGTCCGCGTCGGGCGTGTACGTCAACGATCCGTCCGAGTTCAGCGTGAGCGTACCGCGAGCCGGCACGCTCGCCACTTGGGCCGTCAAAGCGTCGCCATCGGGATCGCTGTCGTTGGCCAGCACGCCCGCTGAGGCCGCGAGCGTTAAGAACGAGTCCTCGTCAACGGAGTACGCGTCGCCGACAGCGACCGGCGTCTCGTTTTCCGAGGCCGCAATGACGCTGATCGTCACGGTGGCGACGTTGGACAACGCCGAGCCGTCCTCGGCTTGGTAGGTGAACGTGTCCGTCCCGGAATAGCCGCTGACGGGCATATAGGTGAAGGAACCATCGTCGGCGAGCGTTACGGAACCGTGGCTGGGCTGGCCAGCCAACGTCGCCGTCAATGTGTCGCCATCGGCATCCGAGTCGTTCGCCAACACCCCCGAAGCCGCTGTGACGGTCAGCAGGCCGTCCTGTGCGACCGTGTACGAGTCGGCCGCCGCGACGGGAGTGACGTTGACGTCGCTGGGAACTTCCGAACTCTCGCTAAGAATTGCCTCGGCCAGGCTCGTGCTTCCGGCCAGCTGCTCGCCCCAGGCGACGGTCTCGCGCAGCATCTGGTCTACGGGCGGAGTGGAAGCGAGAAACCAGGCGATCGTGATGAATCTCGCCCGCAGGCCACGTTCGCCGAAGTTGTTTTCACTGAGTTCTTCGCCGTCGCCCAGCACGATATTGGTGAACTGGTCATCGTTGGTGACGGCGCCATCCACGGATGTCGAATCGTCGCCGTCCAACAGCGCTTGGGGTTGGCTTTCCGTGAGTTGATACGTGCCGGCCGGCAAGTCTGCAAAGGCGTAGGTTCCGTTGCTTTGAGTCAGCGCCGTACGGCTGACTGTGGCTTCCGATGCGTCCGTGCCCGTCAGCGTGATCAGCACGCCCGGCACGCCGATTTCGGCCGTACCGCGCAGGCCGTCCCCGTCCATGTCTAAATAGACGTAGCCGGAAAGGGTGCTGTCGCCAGTGGCTCCGGTCGTCCCGGTGGTCTCCGTGTCGCTGGCATCGGTGTCGGTGTTGTCAGTATCCGTGGTATCGGTGTCGGTCGTGTCAGTATCGGTGATATCCGTGTCGGTGGTGTCCGCCTCTGCCTCTCCAAAATCGAGTGCCTGTGTTTCGCTCCCGATCGTGGTGGTGACCGTGTAACCGCTGGACGAACTGGGAAGCGTCGCGCAGGCATCGTCGGAAAGCAAGGCACGCACCGCGTGAGTTCCCGGCTCGGCCAACAGCAGGAATCGCCCGTCGGCGTCGGTGGTGGCCGCCGTTTCGCCGGCGTCGTACGTGCCGTCGTTGTCGCTGTCCAGAAAGACCGTCACGCCCGCGAGCCCCGACTCGCCGCTGTCACGCAAGCCATTGGCGTTTTCGTCCCAAAACTTGACGCCCGTCAACTCGGCCAGGCCGGCGATCGACTGCACCACCGCCAATTGGCTCGTGTCGCTCAGCGGCAACTCGGCAAACGGCGAGGCATTGCCGGTGTCGATCGGCAGCGCCGCGATCTCGTCCACGGTCGTCATGTCCAGCACCTGGCCAAAGACAGTGAAAGCTCCGTACGACTCCGAATCCAGGAGGGTATTGTCGTCGCTCAGGTTCACGAAAAACTGGCTGGTTGCGCTGTCGGGATCGCCGCTCAATTTGGCCATCGCGACCGTGCCGCGGACGTTGGAGATGCCGGGTTCGTTGGCGATCGCCGCGTCCGCCGGGACCTCGGTGAACTGGCTCGTGCTGGAGAACGTCGTGGACGTGGTCGTGTACCCGCCGCCTTGGATCACGAAATCCGTCACCGAGCGATGGAAAATCGAATCGTCGAAGTCGCCGTCGTTGACGTAGTTCAGGAAGTTCTCGACCGTTCCCGGCGTTTCCGATTCGAACAGTTCGATGACGATCGGACCGAAGTTCGTATTCAGGGAAACGACCGGGTTCGAGCCGTAAACGAGGACGATTTCGTCGCCGTCTTGGAGGACGTAATCGTCGAATTCCGTCGAGATCCGGCCATTGACGAACATCTGGACAGCGCTGGTGGCATCGGCGACATAGTCGAGCAATTGCGTGCCGCTCAGCACCGCGCTGGAATCGTTCCCGGCCAAGCCCGCGTTGGTGCGCCAGGTATCGAAGAAGTCGCCCAGGGTCTGGGCGCCGGCCGATTCCAGCGCGAGCGTCCCCGAGGTGTCGGTCGTGTACGCCGCCGCCGTGCTGCCGTCCGACTGGACGCCGACCTGGGCCGGAATCACGACCTGAGAACCATCCGCAAAGATCGTCAAGCGGGCGCTGCCCGTGCCCGTCGTTCCCTCGCCTTCCAGCGGCAGCATCCACAATTGGCGATAGTCGCCGCTGTAGCCGGACATAAGCAGCGTCCCGTTCACGGTCTCCAGCGAGTTGGGATACATCCCGGAACTGCCGGAAACGGCGTCGGCGACCATTTCGGTCCCCGCCGCCGTGCCATCGCTCTTCCACAATTCGCGCCCCGCCGACTCGGAAAAGGCGGAGAAGTACACTGTGCCGTTCACGTTCTTCAGGTAGAACGGGTAGGAGTTGTTCGGCGTGCCGTAATAGGAATCATCGCCCGGGTCGATGTCCTTTACCATCACGGTTCCGCCTGCCGTGCCGTCCGACTTCCAGAGTTCTCGGCCGTTGGCGCCGTCATTGGCCGAGAAGAACAGGACGCCGTCGACGTCCGTGAAGGCGGTGTACTTGGACAGACTGCCGTCGCTGCCGGCCTCGATGTCTTTCAACAACACGGTCTCGGCGCTGGTCCCATCAGACTTCCACAATTCGTCGCCGTTTTCGCCGTCGTCGGCGGTGAAGAACAGGGTGTCGCCGATGCCGATCAGCGAACTGGCGTCGGTGAAAGCGCCCGTCGAGCCGGCCGCAATGTCCTTGACCAAAACCGTGCCGGCGGCTGTGCCGTCGGACTTCCAGAGTTCCATGCCGGCGGCTCCGTCATTGGCCACGAAGAACAGCGTGCCATCGACGTCCGTCAGAAGCTGCGGGTCCGATGAATTCGCCGTGGTGCTGGAAGAGGTCGAGTCCGTGGTCGAGCCCGCGTACAGGTCCTGAACCAGGACGGTTCCGATAGCCGTGCCGTCGCTGATCCACAGTTCGCGTCCATTGACTCCGTCGTCGGCCGAAAAGAACAGCGTGCCGTTGACGTCGGTCAGGTTCTGCGGATCCGACGAATCTGCCGCGTAGCTGTAGGAGCTGGAATTCCAGGTGGAGCCGGCGTTCAGATCCGTGACCAGCGCGGTCCCGGCGGCCGTGCCGTCGCTGGTCCACAACTCACGGCCGTTGACGCCGTCGTCGGCTGTGAAGAACAAAGTGCCGTTGACGTCCGTCAAGTTCTGCGGGTCCGACGAATTCGCCGTGGACGTATACGCGTAGCTGTACGAATCGTAGGACGAACTCGAGCCGGCGTACAAGTCCTTGACCATTACGGTCCCGGTGGCGGTTCCATCGCTGGCCCACAGCTCGCGGCCGCTCGCGCCGTCGTCGGCAGAGAAGTACACGGTTCCGTTGATGGCCGTCAGCCCCGTGGGAATCGACCTTGTGGAGCCGGATTGAATGTCCTTCAGCAGGACCGTGCCGGCCGACGTGCCGTCGGTCTTCCAGAGTTCTCGGCCGTGTGTGGCGTCGGTGGCCACGAACAAGGCGATGTCACCAACTTGCACGAATTCCTTCGGGGACGAACTCGCGTCGGAATTCAGTTCGATTGCCTCCAGCGTCCCCGACAGGACGATTCTCGGCTCCAGCGCCTCCAGGAAGAGACGTTTGCGGTCCTGGCGGGCCACACGGGAACTGCGGCGCGATGTCTGTTGCCTGTGACGCTTGCGTTGTGACATGAGTCTGAACATGGGAAACTCCCTTGGGTTGTTCTTGTCGCTCTGTTCCGTCAGTGTCTTCTCATTGCTCCACGAGCGTCTCTCGTACCGGCCTGTTTGGGCTTGTCGTCTGCCCGCCCAGTGGCCGCCGACCGCCGGGCGGCGGCACGCTCGGCGCCGGCACGTTCCAGATCGTCCTCTCCCCGTCTTCACCGGCGAACGGTCCCTGCATCGCGGTCAACGGCGTGCGGGGAACCAGCGCCACGTCGAAGATCTCGTCGACGCCGGACTGAAATTCGAACTGGGCCGCGAGCCGGCCGGTTTCCAAGTCAACCATCGCGACGCCGCATTTCAGCCGATGGCGATGTTCGGCGATCGGGACGCCGCCGAACGTGGATGTCTCGCGGATCTTCGACAAACCGACACAGGCCAGTTTTCCGTGGATCGCCAGTCCCCGCGTGTAGCCGGGAAACCGCGCCACGGTTTCCGCGCGGCCCGTCGCCGGGCAGACCCGCACCAGCGTCCCTCGTCCCGAATCCAAGAGCCAAACGTGGCCCCCGTACAGACGCGGCGAGTGCGGCATGGCGAACCCACGGGCGACAATCTCGCCCGAAGGAACGTCGATCAGGCATCCCGTTTCGACTTTCCGCGGCCGCCAGCCTCCCGGCGTATCGCTTTCCGCCATGGCAGAGACATATTTGGGCTGTCCGTCAACCAGCGCCAGTCCGTTCAGGTGACAACGGTCCTCCGGAGCAAGGCCGGTGATGAACGGCGGTTGCCAGCGGGGGACAAAGCTGTAGTGGGGATGCAACGTGCAGAGACACGAGAACAGCGTGTTGACGATCCACAATTCGTCGCCCGCCCAAGCCATTTCGTGGGCCTGGATCTCGCCGGTGACCTGTGCCGACCGCGTCAGGAAGCAAGCCCCGTGACTTCCGGCAGGCGGCAACTGCGAGGCGATGTCGGGAGCGTTGCGGAGTAGCCACACCTTGTTCCGCGCCGCGACCGCCATCCGCTGTGACGTCCGATCCAGCGCCACACCCATCGGACGATCGAAATTATGGAAAGACAACGCCAATCGCCCCCCGTCAGCTCCGACGACGACCAGCTTGCCGGCTTGATACGTGGAAATCACCAGCGAAGCATTCGCGTTGGCCAGAATGTGAGCCAAGTCCAGGGAATGTTCATACGTGACTTTTCGTTCCGGCGGCGCTGGTCGAGCCGACGGAACGGGTTGATCCGGTCGCCTCGGTGGTACCGCTTCGGCCGGTTCTGTTTGCTGTAGCGCGGAAGGCATCCTGTCTCTCCCGATCGGTCAAGGCGTCGTTGTTGGCGACGCAAGTCGTTGTTGGGACACCAAAAACGTAGCCATACGTTCGTGGCGGGTTGTCCTCGCCGCCATTCGATCCCCTGTTGCAGACGGAACGACCGCCAAGAAACTCGTCGCTTCGCTCTCTAGCGAGGGTTCGCTATCTTCCCAGGGGCGAATTCTCGCCGGCGATGTCACGCCTCGTTGCTGCGATCCGAAGCCGACGGCCGCATAGACGGTCTCACTTCGGCGAGCGATGGGCTAACGCCTCACCGCTCGCCGGGACTGACGCGATTCCGCCGAAGCATGACAGCCGTACTGTTGGGTGCCGTGGATTCTCGACACGAGACCGTGACAATTGCCCTGTCTTTTCGGCCTTTTATGGCGGAAGGGGAGGCCACCTGAAGAAACGGAGTTGGCAACATGCTGGTGCTATCGCGCAAAACGGGGGAACGGATCGCCATCGGGGACACGGTCATCGTGTCCGTCCTGCGGCTAAGCAGTGGCCGCGTGAAACTCGGCATCACCGCACCCGACGACGTTGCCGTGCTTCGAACCGAGGTGGTGAGCGACGAGCATGCGGGCCTGCAGGGATTGCGAGGCGGCCTGTCGTGCGTGCCCCATCCACCCTTGTCCTGCAAGGTCAGCCCCCGGTGCCAAGTCACGCCACGATTGCCGCGATAGCCGCGATAGCCGCGATAGCCGCGATAGCCGCGACGGCAATCGCGACGACCATGACCACAAGTCGCGTCGGACCACGCGACTCCTCGGTTGCGTGATCGGGGACCGAGATGCGGAATAGCTCGTCCAGTGCAACAAGGTACTCCCGGTCGTGGGACAAGACGCGCAGGCGGTCGTAAACCGTCTTGTACATTGGCCCCTCAAAAGCCAATCGTTTGCCAGAAGCGTCGTACCAGAATCGCTCTCTCAAATCCGCGGGGATGTCGAGCCGGTCAGGAGGAAGTTCCAGTGGGGCGTAGCGAATCATGGCTTGGGGAGGCCAGTTCACGGGCGTGGGCAGCGATTCGGAGACGCACCGAAGAGCAGCGCTCGCGGACAGTGGACGGTCACGGAATCTACTTTTTCAGGGCAGATCGGCATTCACAATGTCACACCCCCCGGACAACAAACGTCTTGACGGTGAACACAGATTCCTGGAAACTACCGCTCGTGCCACGGAAGCAAGACGCCGGTCCGATGCCTCCCGTCGCAAAGTCTGGACCGGCAAGCCTTTGGATGTGCTTATGTTCCGCATCTTGTGGACGATCACAGCGGCGACGGTCTGCTCTGGGGCGGTGGCACAGGAGTTTGTGACCGGGGAGTTCGGGGCCGGCGAGGGGCCGTTCGCAATGCCAGCTGCCGCCTGGAGCGCGAACGAGATTCCAGCGCCGATCGTTCCCGCGCCGGCGGTCGTGCCGCCGGAGCGGGCCGAGCGACTCGTCGAATCGGCGTGGTCCGGCCGCATTGACTATTTTCACTGGAACGAGCGGCTGGACGGCCGGGACTTCGTCAACGAGGACGGACCGCTGGTCACGCTCAGCTACGTGCGGCGAGTCGGCCCCGAGCGTTTTCGCGCCGAATTGTTCGGAGGCAGCGTCGGGTACGGCGCGGAGATCGAGTACCACGACGGCACCACCGAGCCCTTGTCGTCGCACACGAACTACATGGGGCTGCGGGGCGAATACGATCTGGTGTACGATCCCGACTGGTGGCCGGTGGCCAGTCTCCTGGCTGGCGTCGGCACGCGTTTCTGGTTCCGCGACCTGCCCGACACGGCGACCGCTTCGGGCGAACGGATCTGGGGCTACCAGGAGACCTGGTGGACCGTGTTCCCCTACGTGGGTCTGGAGACGCGGGGCGCGCCGGAGGCCTGCGATCTCGAGTTCTTCGGTTCCGCCCGGATCGGCGCCACGGCGGTTACCTACGAGCATGTCTCGTGGGATGACGTAACGCTGTATCCCAAGCTGGGCGCTATGGGCCAGTTGGAGCTGGGTCTGCGCGGCCCCCGGCTGTTCCTTTCCGGCTACTTCGAAGCGATGACGTGGGGTGCGTCGGATGTGGTCCGCGATTGCTGGCAGCCCCGCTCGGCCATGATCACCGTGGGGCTGAGGTCGGGATTTCGCTTCTGAAGGGTTCCTGTCACGAAATCGTGAGGCTGCCGAGCAGCGTGCCGGGAGTGTACGTTCCGCCGGAGTAGAGTCCGTCCGCGAGCGTGCCCGTGGAACTTCCGCCGGAGTAGACGTCGTAGGTGGTCCCCTTTTTCAGCAGCGGCGAGCAGATCACGAGGGACTGATACGCCTTGGCCGGGACAAACGTGAGGATGTCGGTGCCGTCCTGCGATTCGACGTGCAGCATGGTGCCTGCGGCTTGTGCGGACCCGTACGATCCCGCCAGCACCTCCTGCGTGGATGAGTCATCGGGCGTCTCGGCCATTCCGGAACTGCCCACGGCGACCAGCAAACCGCCGGACATCAGGAAGGTCCCGTTGACGTCCACGGCGCCGTTATCGTTCCTGGTAGGACCATGTACGATGATGGTGCCGCCGGTCACATTGCCGGAGCCGTTGGAATCAAAACCGTCGCCCCGCGCGTTGATGACGACGTATCCGCCGTGGACGTTGAGAGTGCCGTCGATGACGCCCCCTCCTCCCCACGGGCCGCCCGTCCCCGGCCCGCCCATTCCACCGCCCGAGCCGTCGGAGAGGTTGAAGCCGTCGTCGCTGCTGACGAGATGGATATTTCCGTCATTGATTGTGACTTGGGCGCTCTCAATGCCCTCGTAGCATTTGGTGATGTTGACGTCCCCGCCGTTGATCGTGATCACGGAATCGGCATGGATGCCGTCGTCGGCAGTGGCCAGCGTGAGCGTTCCACCGCCAATCGTCAAGCTGTTGTTGGAATGGAGCGCATCGTCGGAGGAGTTGACGGCAATGACACCCCCGTTGATGCTTACGTCCGAGGCGGACTTGATCCCCTTGGCGCTGTCGACGGAACCACTGCTGCCCGTGCTGCCTCCGCCTGACGTGATGGAGATGCTGCCTTCCTCAATAAGAACCTGGGTTTCTCCCTGAATACCGTCCGCTCCGGCGGTGATGTTCAGCGTGCCGCCTTCGATGGCCACGACACCTTTGGCCAGATCTTCATCGTTGCTGGACTGCAGGCCGTCCCCGCCCGCCGTGACCGTGATCGTAGTGCCGGCCCGGATCGTTATGCTGTCCCTGCCCTTGATCCCATCGTTGACCGCGCTGACGGTGAGTGTGCCGCCGGCGATCGTGAGTTCATCCTTGCTGGTGATGCCGTTGTTGAACTTGGCGTTGACCGTCAGCGAACCGCTGCCGTTGATGGTCAGATCGTCATGGCTGAAGATCGCCGCATTGGGGTCCTCGGTGGTTGCGTTGGGGTAAGATGTCCCGTCGGTGATGTGGTTCTGAGTACCCGTGGCCAAGACAATCTCCGTGTCATCCGCGTTGGCAACGTAGATGGGAGCGCTGTGGGAACAGGTGATGTTCGCTCCGTTCAGAACGAGCGTCACCGTTCCGTCGTCCATCGTGTCGACGATGACCTGCCCGTTGGTCATAGTGCCACTGATGCTGTACGTTCCGGCGGCCGTGATGGTGGCAACACTGCCCACCGCCGTGGCGCCGCTTCCCTCGATCGCGATCGAACTGCCCTGGAGCTTGATGTCGGTTGTGCCGGAATCGTCGTGAGGGTCATTCAGGTAGTTGATCACCAACAGGGCGTCGATCGCGGTGACATAGCCGTCACCCGAAGTGTCGAGATAGGGAGGCGGTGCATCGCTCGCACTCGGTGCGTTCAATTGGCGCGCACCATCCGAGTTCAGCGTATTGATGACCAGCAGGACGTCGATGGGAGTGACGAACGAGTCGTCATTCACGTCCAGCGGCTGCTGGGGATTGTTCCATGAAGCCGGCAGGCCCTCTCCTTCCGCTGCCTGACCGGTGCCGGAGGAGAAATCTGTCTGTTGGGCCGGATCGGGGTCGCTTTCGGACACGACTTGGCCGAAAAGGTTGACAAGCTCGATGTCCTCGCCGTCCGCGTCCAGCTCGAAGTCGGCCCAGAGTTCGCTGATGACCGGTGCCGCGTCCAGCACCAGCCGCGATTCGAGGGTCTCAAATCGCAGCGAGCGACGCGTTCGTCTTTTCCCCTTCACCGGGAACTTTGCACCCTGGAATCGGTCCCGGTAACGATGTGCTCGTTTCCAACTGCGTATTTGCCACATGACCAAGTCCCCGTCGTCTGTGAACAGTCCCTATCTTGAAAGGACTGTTCCACTTAGCCGGCGCAACGGACGAGTGGCGAAAAGCCAGAAATAGCTGCCCGCTGGAGGTTGAAGACGGCCCCCATTGGCAAGCCCTGGACCGGCGAATCAATAACTGTCCAGTTTCGTGGTGGCCATCCGACTTGACCTCTGCCATCTCCTGCTCTCCATAGAAGCTGCTGAACAGACCACAACGGAAAGCAAAATGTGCAACATAAGGGACGTTGCCGCGCTAGCCCAAATCACCCAAAATGCGCGTCGGCCGTGGGGCTAACGCCCACCGTTCGCCGAAGTGAGACTATCGTTTTTTTGGGGCTCCAGCATCATCTTCAGAATTTTCACCGTGGCCTCCGCCTGAGCAATCTTGATCCGGTTCTGCGAACCAGCGGCGTCTGGTGATTGGGCTTTCCGGCCGACATTCTCCATGCGGCGGAGGATTTCCAGCTTGGCCTCGGCGGCGGCGAGCAGTTTCTCGCCAATGGCCCGCAGCAGACGGACCTTCTGCTCGGCCGTCTGAGCATTGATGCTCGCGATCTGCAGTTCCAAGCTTGTAATGACTGCGTTGGAACGCAACGCCATCAGCGTATTCAGGCTGAGCTGCGCGTTTTTCAGATCTCGCATCGCGTCAACGTAGGCCGTCGAGAGACGGATCAGATCGTCATCTCTGACGTCGAATTGCTCCAAGGGGACAACGTCCTCCAGCGGCGTGATCTGGGCGTAGCCGCTTTCTGCCGCCAGCGCCACGGCAGACCACAAGAGCGTTAGGAGAATCCGCACCGATCCGCTGCGTTTGACGCCTGCGAAACCGGTCGGCTGCAATTCACGGTTAACCCGGCCCGGCATGGTTGTGCTCCTGAGATAGCGAATCAGTGAATTGGCGATCTGCACCTTGCTGTGATCCTGCGTGCGTTCCTATAGCTTGGGACTCCGTCGGGACAGAGTCCCAACCTGGTTGGTTGCCCGAATGCCCGCAGGAAGACGAAGCACAACCGTCTCGGCACTGACAGCAGACATACTCGATCACGTACTTCCAGACGGGGACCTCTTTGACGAGCGTCTTCCTGACGAGTTTGTTGCGGCAACGGACCTTACAGCCGACGGTGTCCGCAGGCGTATCGCCACAGCACGCGTCGCTGTCGGCGATGTCCGACGCCCCCTTGCCTCCTTGGGGCGGGAAGAGAGGGAACAGTGACCGTCTGGGGAGGCCCACGACTTCCGGCACGCAGTCCCACTCGGTGTACTCGACCTGCATCGTCGTGTAGATCGGACGGCAGATCGCCTGCTGCCCCTTTGTTTTGCCGCACCGGGCACAACACGGTGCGGCGGCGTGCGCCGAATCTACGTGCGCCGAATCAAGGGCTGCCAGCAGCAGTCCGAAACCCCCAAGTGCTCGAAGTACCGTTGTCATCGTTGGCTGCATCCTTTTTTCGGACAGAGCATAGACGGCTTTCCTAGAACGCGACCTCGAGCCGTGTTGCCAGAATGTCGCCGCCCGCATTCACCGCGGTGCTAACGGGGCTGTTGTGTGCGAACGGGTGAATCCAGTTGAACATGAGCCGCGTTCTTGGATTCCAATACCAATTGAGGCCCAACGTGAAATCGTGGAGTTGCTGCCCGGCGACGTCGGAAAAGTCCATGTAGGACCATCGCGCTGCCACCTCCCAGGCACCCCATCCTGCAGCGTTGCCGCAAGGCGTCGGGACTATCCAGAAGTTCTCCAGCGGGATGACTTCGTCGAAAACCGCAGCCGTACGGTTGTAGGTCCGTTGCTCGCCGGTCAGAAAGCAGCTGGCAAGGCAGTACGCGCCGAACAATTCGGTGCTGCCGGACCCGACCTCGTTCACCGCGGTGTAGACAAACTCACTCTCGAGACGGAACGGGCCGTGCAGCCAGGCGAATTCCAAATCGAGCACGTCGCATTCCTGGGAGTTGATTCGATCCGTGTCAATCAGGTTGTCGCCACGATGGATTTCCGGCCGCACGGCGAACCTGAGAGGCCGATATTCCAGCAACCGGCCGGACGGGTCCGCTTCGGCCTTGGGCCTGGTATGCACGTAGCTCAGGCCAGTGTGGATCAGATATCGCCCCAGCGTGGATTCGTCGTAGTACGGTGTCCAGGTAAGACGGGCGGCGAGTCGTGTGCCCTGATTGTCGTCTTCGGTCGAGTGCGCCGATTCGCTCAAATCATGAAGGAAGGCACCCCACGACCAGGTAATCCGCTCGTCGAGCGTGTGGTCATAGGCCGCGATCCCTACTTCACGCCCCGGAACGAATTCGTGTGGCAACGGTCGCTCCAAGAACGTCTGGCTCCGGCGATTGGTGAGCTGGGAGAGGCCCGCCGGAACCATGAAGTGGCCGAGCCGGATGTATCCCAGATAGGGGTTGTCTCTGATGCCCAGACAGACGTCCTTCATCTCGACGCCGAAGCCGCCCAAGTCCACGTGGTTGTCCACCACCTCGGCTTCCAGCTGGGTCTCCGGCGCGAATTCCAATTCGACCTCGTAATCGAAGACGCCGTAGCCTTGGCCTTTTGCCCTGAGACGAAGACGGCGAAACTCGAAGTAATTAGGCTGGCCGGAGAATTCTTCGTCGCGGGCCCAGCTGACCCAGTCTCCTTGCATGATTCCGCCCCAAGTGATGCGGGTCCGGTCTCTTACGGTTGTCCACTCTTCCGCCGTCGTGTCGATCCCCAACTCGGTTTCCTCGACCGCGGTACGCACCCGTTCGATCAGTTCGCGGTTTTGGGCGTCCGGCTCCAGGTCCAGCACCCTGTCATGCAACTCGTCCAGCTGCTGACGTTCGAACTCTGATATGGGTTGACTCAAGTAAGGCGTGCTCAAAGATGACCCCGGGGGCAAGACGGAGTCCAGCGGCAAAGGCGTGCTGCCAGAGGCAGCCCTCGGCGTCGGATCGATCGGTCGCCGACCGTCAGCGTCGTCCCTTTCGCGCAGCGGGGCGGGAAGCTCCTCCAGCTCCAACTCGGATGCCGCGACAACCTGAAAGATGTCGGCATTCCCTCGCGACGACACGGGCGCGGGTTGTCGCACTTGATTGCGCTCGGACGCTGTCGACTTGATCGCATCAATCTGACAGTCTCCGGAGCGTCGGGCGGCGGGAGAGCCGCTTGGACGTGCGACCGGGCCGCTGTTGCCAGCAAGCAGCACTAGCGGAAGCAGGATTTGTGCGGCCGACAGCATACGACGCGTGGGCAGGACTCGCCCATCCCGGAAACGAGGTCGCGAACATCACACCGCAAACGCGGCAGGTCATCGGTCGCATTATCGGCTGGGGTGATTAGGCAGCTTTTGCCGATTCTGCGAGACAGGAAGAAGACGCCGGTTTTACGGACAATCAGACATCAGGCGTCAGCTGACAGCGACTTGACTGGCTGGGGACTTGGTGAAATTGAAACAACTGCAGAAGATGGATTGGAGGACAGAACGATGAATGTCTTCGAGCCCAGTGAAGGCCCTTACTGCACCGAGACTTCAGGAGTGCGGTAGAAGCTCAGTTCGACGAGTTGTCCGGGAAGCAGCGGCAGATTGTCCGGGGGGCGGATCCGCACGGGCAGCACCAGTTCTGCGACCTTCTGGTCACGTGCCATTTCCAGCGGCAGGGGCTCCCATTGTGCTCCTGCCCCCTCCACCGTTGAATCGCTCGTACGGCCGATGGTCCCGGATGCCCGGACTCCCACACGGTCGCCCGGTGTGGGCCGAATCTTCTGCCAGGGCCGAATATAGCCCACGATGTGATCGGCCTCGTCGGCGGCGATCGTCATGATCCATTCTCGGGCGCTGACCGACTGTCCCGGCCGGTAGTAAATGGCGGAGATTCTGCCTGTGAACGGCGAGCGGAGCACGAGGCCGTCGACTTGTGCCTCTGCCTCGCGCACACGGGCTTCGGCGGCGACAATCGATGCTTGGATGGGGGCCAGGAGCTTTTTCAGGTCCGGTTGCGGCGGTGGTGCAAGGCTTTTCTGGCGTGCGAGGGCCGAATCGTGGTTCTCGCGGGCCACTTTCAACGCTGCCGTGTTGTCTTCGATCCGCTTGGCCACGATATCGCGCTCGGTCTGCGTATCGCGGCTCTCCCAGTTCGACAGGACGCCTCGGTCCATAGCCATCTGAACCATCTCGAACTGAGTGTTGAGCCTCTGCAATTGGATGCGGTCCTGTTGAATCAGGGAGATCCGGTCGAGGACTTCGAGGCGGCACTTCTCAAGTTCGCACGCCAGCCGGGACGCCTCGCGCTGAGACTGGTCCTGACGCTCGTAGTGCTCCAGCGCAACCTCCGCGGTCTTGGCCTCCAACTCCTTCTGAAACGTCGCCACGTCGCCGCGCAACGCATCCACCAATGCCCGCAACGCGGAGTCATCCAACCGGGCCAGCACCTGCCCCTGCTGAACGACGTCAAACACTCGCCAACCTCCCTCCGGGAGTTCCTCGAGAGGCAGCAGGCGACCGTCGATTCCGGAAATCACGTTGACGCGCTTCGCTTCCACGCGGCCGATCACATTCGGGTGCATTCCCTGCTGGCGCCAGAGCACCGCGACCGCCGCCAAGGCTGTGGCAAAGCAGAGCCAGGGCAGCAGGCCGCTGCGGAAGCGGTGCCAGCGGACAGACCAGGGAGTCGGGACGCAACCATTCTGACGCCGGTTCATATCTCGGATTCATCCGTTCTCAAGAAGAGGGAGATCTGGTCCACGCCATTCAGGCCATCCAGTTCGGATTTCAGATCGCCATCGCGACGCGGGTCGCGCAACCGCAGCCGGTAGGACAAGTCCACGCCTTCGTCCGTGTGGCGGCGCTCGTTGGTCAACAGCACGCGCGAACTGTAACGGCGCAGGACGCCTTGCAGCGCGGCCACCCCAGCCGCGGGATCGCCGCTCAGACGCAAGTTCAAGACCGCATCGAAGCGGTGCCGACTGCCGAAGTCCGTGAACCGCAAGTAGAGCACGACGGCGGCGATTCCGAGGGCCGCGATCAGCGCCGTCGAGAAGCGCAGCGTGCCGATGCCGAGCCCTTCGGTGATGGCCCACAGCACAAACGCCGTATCGCGGGTGTCCTTTAACACGTTCCGGAACCGGACCACCGCAAACACCGCCAGCAGACCGAAGGCCACCACGATGCTGCCCGCCATCAGGACCATCATGACGGCGACCAGCCCGGGGATAAGCACCAGCGACGTCACGAACGTCTGGGAATAGGACATGCCTCGGTGCGTCCACATGTAAATCCAGCCGACGAACTGGCCCACAATCAGGGACAGCAGAATGATCAGCGCAACGTTCTCCGGACCGCCCAGCGAGCCGCCGTAGTCGCCTTCGAACAACAGATTGATCCAGTGGTCCATGGTGCCATCTCCCGTTGGGTTCCGCGACCGGTTCTCTCCGCTACTCACCGTGGCCTTTGATTGCCGCCTTCGTACCGGGCACACTCCATGTGCCCACACCCGCCGACGGCCCACCGGGCGCGCCTGCTAATCGGGAATCGTGTTTTGCTTCGAGCCGTCAGCCGGGGCGGAGCCCCAGCGCCTCGACGCAGCGCACGTACTTGGGCATCGAGCAGCGTTGCAGGTCGAACGTCCAGGCCATGTCCCGCATCCAGTGGGGAAAACGATCGACGAATTTGAGTTCGAGCACGACGCCGCGTACGTTGGCTGCGACGCCTGTTTCGGGCGGCGACAGCGCCCTCTCCCAATCGAACGCCTCGCCCCTAATCTGGCGATCGAAGGTCACTCGCAGCTGTTCGCTGTCCGGGGAAACATACGCTTCACGCACGTAGGAAACATAAGTAGCCGGCTGAGCGCTGATTTCTTCGACCAAACGGCAGAATCGCTGCAGGGCACCCCAGGCATGGCCGTTTCCATTGCTGGGAATCAAGTCAGAAGGGTCGAGCGGCCGTCCCCTCAGCAAGCGGTTGACTCCTGCCCGGCTGACCGCCGCCCGTTCCTTGCGGATTACATCGTTCAATCGGCGTTTGACTTCCAGAAACACGGGATGGGCCGGTGCGTCGTCATAGAACCGGATCCGCAGCTTGAACCGGTTCTTAAGTCCCAGAGTGGTTTGGCGATAGAGCATCAGCGTCGGGGCGTCCAGGTATAGGCTATAGACGGGATACGAGCAGTTCCGCAGATCCTGCACATGCTCGTCCGGTTCCACGTACCCGCGGATGTACTCTCGGATGGCGCAGGCACGCTGCTCGTCGATGACGTATTTCAACTCGAAGCGGTTGGTCTGGAGTCTGTGCTGCGTCATTACTGCCAGCCCGTTAACGATTTCTTAACCGGATACCCTTCTAGGACGAGTGAAACTGGGAAATGTCACATCGGCGGGCATGAAAGTCGCCGCGTGGTCCGCCTGGAACGAATACGTGTCCGTCCACTCGGCTCCGGTCACGTGATGCTCGTCGATTTGGCGGATCGCGGGCCGTACGATGAGGCTCCGACGGATTGTCGTAACCTGTTGGCCGTATGCGGCCTGCGTCACCGCTCCGACAGTCGATCTCGCATCGGAGGATGAATCCCGGACAAGCGATCGTGGAGGGTAGCCCAGTCGAGAACGAACCGCACTTCGCGACAGAAGGAAGAACGCCGGTCGTTTGCGAGCCGAGCCAGCGTGAAAAGATCACGCAAACCAGGTCCGTTCCACGAAGCCGGTGTCCACCTGGCCCTTGACAAACTCGTTGTGAGACAAGACCCGGCGGTGGAACGAAGCCGTCGTTTCGATGCCCGTGATCCGCAACTCGTCCAGCGCCCGGACCATGCAGGCGATCGCGGCCGGCCGAGTCGGCTGGTGGACGATCAATTTGCCGATCATGGAATCGTAGGTGGCAGGCACGACGTAGCCGGGATGGGCGTGCGAGTCGAAACGGACGCCGGGTCCGCCGGGCACGAACAGCTTCTCGATCTTGCCGGGGCACGGCTGGAACTTGCGATCGGGATTCTCGGCGTTGATACGGCACTCGATGGCGACGCCCCGGCTGAGGATCTGCTCCTGGCGGAAGGGGAGCGGTTCGCCCGCCGCCACGGCAATCTGCGACTTGATCAAATCGACGCCCGTCACCATCTCGGTCACGGGGTGCTCGACCTGAATGCGGGCGTTGACTTCGATGAAGTAGAAGTTGTTGTTCTGGTCGAGGATGAACTCGACGGTTCCGGCGTTGGTGTAGCCCGCCGACTGAATCAGCCGCACGGCCGCCTCGCACATGCTTTTGCGCCGATCGTCCGGCAGGCTCGGCGCCGGACTCTCCTCGATCAGCTTCTGATGCCGGCGTTGCGTGGAGCAATCGCGTTCCCAGAGGTGGACGACGTTCCCGTGATGGTCGGCCAGGATCTGGACCTCAATATGCCGGGGCCGTTCGATGAACTTCTCCACGTACACGCCCGCGTTGCCGAAGGCTGCCTTGGCCTCGGCCTGAGCCTGCACGAAAGCCGTCTTCAGCACCAGGTCGTTGCCGGCCACGCGCATGCCCTTGCCGCCGCCGCCGGCCGTCGCTTTGATCAGTACCGGAAAGCCGATTTCGTGGGCGATCTTCAGGGCCTGGTTCTCGTCGTCGATCAGGCCTGCGCTGCCGGGCACCACCGGCACACCCGCTTCCCGCGCCATGCTGCGGGCCGCGTTCTTGTCGCCCAGCTTCTGCATGGCTTCGGGCGTCGGCCCGATGAAATCGATCTTGCAGCTGCGGCAGATCTCGTTGAAGTGCGCGTTTTCGGCCAGAAACCCGTAGCCGGGATGAATCGCCTCGACGTTGCCCACCTCCGCGGCGCTGATCACGCGATCGATCTTCAGGTAGCTGAAGGCGCTCTTGGCCGGCCCCACGCAATAGGCCTCGTCCGCCAGGTCCAAGTAGGCACTGCCGCGGTCGGCCTCGCTGTAAATGGCCACGGTCTCGATGCCCAGTTCGCGGCACGCGCGGATGATGCGGAGGGCGATCTCGCCGCGATTCGCAATCAGGATGCGTTTGTACATAAGAAACGGGTCCCTGCCGTCCGAGCTACTTCTTGGTGTCCACCTTGAACAGGGGACGTCCAAATTCCACGGCTTCCTCGTCGTCGACCAACACCGCCACGATGCGGCCGCTGACTTCGGCGGGGATTTCGTTGAACACCTTCATGGCCTCGATGATGCAGACCGTCGTGGCTTCATCGATATGGTCGCCGACGCGCACGTACGGCTCCGCGTTGGGATTGGCTTTCGCGTAGAAGGTGCCCACCATCGGACTCTTGATGTACAGCACATGCGCGTCGTCTTCGCTGGGTGAAGCGATGATGGGTGCCGCGGCCGCTTGGGACAAAGCGGCGGGCAACGGTGGCGGCAAGCTGTAGGCTTGCCGGTCTGCGGCGGACCCGCGGCACAAACGGATCCGCTGCTGGGACTGGCGCAAGTCGATCTCGCTGAGTTCGTGTTCCTTCATCAACTCGATCAAGCTGCGAATGCGGTCGAGTTCGAACACATCGTCCTGTTTGGCATCCGAGTCCGCCATAGATCTCTCCACGGGCATCCGCCCGAAAAAGCTCAAGGAGCCAGCGACCTTGCCCCGTTCAGGCTCGTCGCCCGCGCCCCTCTCGGGAATCCCCTTCAATGCAGCACACAGTCGCCGAGTTCTTTCGCCACGTGGCTCAGGACCTCGCAACCCGTCCTCGTGACCAGGATATCATCCTCGATCCGGATGCCGCCCCACTGCGGCAGGTAAATGCCCGGTTCGACCGTGACGACCATCCCCGTCTTCAGTTTCCTCTCCTGGTTGGGGGCAAAACGCGGGCCCTCGTGAATCTCCAGCCCAATTCCGTGCCCCAGACCATGCGTGAAGTACTTGCCCAATCCCGCGTCCGCGATCACGTTGCGGGCGATGGCGTCGATCTCCTTCAGCACCGCTCCGGGCCGGATCGCCGCGATGGCCGCCTGCTGCGCTTTCAACACAACTCCATATACGCGTTCAAGTTTGGGCGAGATTCTACCGGTCACCAAGACGCGAGTCAAGTCACTCACGTACAGCTCGCCGCGAGCGCCCCAGTCGATCAGGACCAAGTCGCTTTCCTCCAAGCGATGATTCGACAAGCGGGCATGAGGCAAGGCGCCGCGCGGCCCCACGCCCACGATGGGAGTGAAACTGCAGCCCGTGCCGCCGAACAGCCGGACCTGATGCTCCAAGTCGTGCGCGATCTGTTTCTCCGTGTGATCCGGACGCAAGCCGGCTCGCATCACGGCAAAGGCCCGCTCGGCCAGATCGATCGCAGCACGAATCTGGGCGATTTCCTCCCCATCTTTGACCTCGCGCAGGCCCTCGACCAAGGACTCGGTGGGCACGAACTCGAGCTGCGGCAACTGCTTGGAAAGCCCCGCGCAGAACGCGACCGTCATCGACGCCGCCTCGATCGCCAGCTTGCGCACTTTCGCAGCGCCCACGACTTTGGCAACCATCGGCAGCATCTCGATGCCGGGCCGGCGGATCTCCGTGTCCAATTCCGGACACTCCTCCGCCAATTGCTGCGCATAACGGCCGTCGCTGATCATGATCTCGCCGCGGGGCATCAGCAACAGGTGGCTGGAATCGCCGGTGAAGCCCGTGAGGTACGTCACGTTTGCCGGATGCGTCACCAGCAGACCGTCAGCCTCCGTGCTGCGCATCAAGCGTCGCAGGCGGTCTCGTCGTTCAGCGTGTCTTGACATCCTCCCTCCTACCGCCGTTCCATGTCGCAACTGACGCCGCCTGCCGCCGGGACGTACATGGTCCGGGTGTAATCCATGACCATGCGGTGAGCGCTGAAGCGCCAAGCCAGCGTGCTGATCGAATTCATCATCAACTCGATCCAGCGCTTCGGAAGACCGTCGGCGTCGCGATCGTAAAACGTCGGGACGACCTCTTTTTCCAGCACCTCGTACAGCGATGCGGCGTCGCGGCGGTCCGTAATGTCGTCGTGCACGTGGCTGCGTCCTTTGCCGATGGCGAAGCCGTTCGACCCGTCGTAGGCTTCCGCCCACCAGCCGTCGAGGATGGACAGATTCAAGCCCCCATTGAGTACCACCTTTTGACCGCTGGTGCCCGAAGCCTCCAGCGGCCGCCGGGGATTGTTCAGCCACACGTCGACGCCCTGAATCATGTGCCGGCAGACATTGATGTCGTAGTCCTCGATGAAGGCGATGCGGTCCTTGAAGCGGGGATCGTGCCGCATGTTGGCGATGCTTTGAATGAGCCGCTTGCCGGGGTCATCCTTGGGATGCGCCTTGCCCGCGAAAATCAACTGGACGGGGCGTTCCGGGTGGTTCAGCAAAGCCGCCAGCCGATCGCGATCGGAGAAAATCAGAGAGGCCCGCTTGTAGGTGGCGAAGCGACGGCCGAAGCCGATCGTGAGAAACGCCGGATTCAGCAGGTTCCGCGCGGCCTCGACCACGTCATCCGGCTCGCCCCGCCGCCGGCACTGGCGGCTGACGCGGCGGCGCACGAATGCCAGCAAGAGGTTCTTCAACGAGTTGTGGGTCTCCCATAACTCGCCTAGATCCACGTGGTGGATGTTCTGCCAGGGCTCCGGCTGGCCCATGCCGTAGATCCAGCCTTCGGGGAAATGGCGATCGTACAGCTGGCGCATTTGCCAAGCCAGCCAGCTCGGGATGTGGACGCCGTTGGTAATATGCCCGATGGGGATTTCCTCTTCTTCGCGCCACGGCCAGAGGTGGGCCCACATCCGCCGCGTGATGCGGCCGTGCAGCTGGCTGACCGAGTTGGCCTTGCGCGAGACCTTCAACGCCAGCACCGTCATGCAGAACGGCTCGTTCGGATTCTGGGGATCGACGCGTCCCAGTCCCATCAGTTGGTCGTAGGAGATGCCCAGTTGGTCGCGGAGCGGGCCCAGATGCTCTTCCACCAGGCCGCCGTGGAACCGGTCGTGCCCGGCCGGAACCGGCGTGTGGGTGGTGAACACGGTCTGGCTGGCCACCGTCCGCAGGGCCTCGTCGAAGGGCTGGCCATCGTCCTGCATGTGCTCGCGGATCACTTCCAGGGGGGCGAAAGCGCTGTGCCCTTCGTTCAAATGGTACACGCCGGGCGTGATGCCCAGGACCCGCAGGGCCTTGACGCCGCCGATTCCCAGCACCAGTTCCTGGCGGATTCGAGTCCGATCGTCACCGCCGTACAGCCGGCTCGTCAACTCGCGGTCTTCCGGCCGGTTCCCTTCGACGTTGCAGTCCAGCAGGTACAGTTCCACGCGTCCCACGTGCAACAGCCAGACTTTGGCCAGCAATCGGCCGTTACGCGTATCGATTTGCACCGCGACCGGTTTGCCCGCCGGGTCCGTGGCCGGCTCCATCGCGAGGTTCTCGACGTGGGTCTCCAGGTACTCCTCGGTCTGCCATCCGTTCAGATCCAGTTGTTGCTTGAAATAACCCTGGCTGTAGAACAGCCCGACGCCGACGAGGGGAACCCCCAGTCCGCTGGCGGCCTTGATATGGTCGCCGGACAGGACTCCCAGACCACCCGAATACACCGGAACCGATTCGTGAATACCGAACTCGGCCGAGAAATAAGCCGCCGGCAGGGCGCCCAGGATGTTGGCATGTGTCTTGCCCCACGTGCGCCGGCGATCACGGAGGTACTCCTTCAGCCGGCGGTAGTGGTAGTTGATCCGGCTGTGCAGTACCATCTCGGAGGCCCGTGCAGCCAACCGCTCCGGCGTGAATTCGCGCAACAGGGCGATGGGATTGTGATCCAATTGCCGCCAGCGAATCGGGTCCAAGTCCCGAAACAGGCTGTGGACTTCCGGGTGCCAGGTCCACCAGAGGTTTCTGGCCAAGGTTTCGCACTTGTCGAACAATGCCTGGGCGGTCATTTCACTCACGGTTTCAACTTCGGGGACGGGCGGGGACGGAAGCGGAACAGCCGGTGTTGGCGGGATGGGATCGGCGAGAGATCGTTCGCTCATGGGGGCCTCGTGACGGTGTCAGGTCGTGGACGCCCTGATGCTCAGAAGTCCGGCTTCTTCGAAGAAGGTGGGCTTCCCCGGGCTGCAACTGCAGGCCGCGCAAGGCGTCTCGTATCCAAGAATCCTAAGTTATAATGATTTTGCTACTTTCCGCAGCCCCAAATTGTCAAGTGGTGTGGTTTACGCAAACTGGACCTTTTGCCCTAGCGACGCGTCCGAGACTCCCGTAAGATACGCGAAGCAGGCAAATTCCCGACCCCGCTGGTCACACGGACATGTCTTATCGCTCGATCAAACGAGTCATCGGCGAAACCAGCTTGGAGCGGAAGTGCCGTTTTCTCTTCGTCGCCTGCCTCACCTTGCTGCTGGCAGTGACGTTTTGGTGGGTCGAGCACATTGCGGAAGATCTCGTGGAAGACACCGCCATTCGCAAGGCACGGGACTTGGTGGATGCGGCGCTGCTCCGATACCACTGGGAACAGTGGGAGGCATCCGACCCAGATACGGATCCCCAACATGCCAAAGCGCTGCGAGAGATGGCCGTTGAGCTGGCACGAGATATCCAGACGCAAAGATACGAGTGGAAGATCCTGGCGTTGGAAGAGACTCCCAGCACGGACCTGCCAGCGAACGAGGAAGAGAAGAACATCCTGCTGCGTCTGAAGGACAAGCTGCAGGCGCAGATGCGGACACAGTCCCATCAAGCCGAACTCAATGCGGCCAAGCTTCCCGCGGGAGCCGACGCGTCCAAGCAGATTGCCCAACTTCCCGCACCGACCGATCAAGCCCCTCGGCCCACCGACGCCACGACGTCTCCGGAGATCAAGGTTGTTTACCGCTTGCAGCCGGTGCCTGCCGCGCAGGCCATCCACTACTACCAACCCGTGTACTGGAAAGAAAGCTGCGGCCGCTGCCATTTGGGCTTTGAAGGCGTCGACGCTTTCTCTCGCGCCGACATGCCGCTGGATCAAGGCAAGCTGCCGTTCCGCGTCGTCAAGGTCATCATCCCGGACAAAGAGACGCAGGATGCGATCACTTGGAATCGCGCCTTGCTGACCGCGATCGGCATTCTCACCGTGTTCCTGGCGATGGTGATCTTGTACGTGATCATCCGTTACGTGGTGGTCAAACCCCTGAAGCACCTGCGGGACGTGAGCGAGGAAATCAGCCGAGGCAACACGCAACTGCGGGCCGAAATCGCCACCAACGACGAATTCGAGGAACTGGCCTCCGCCTTTAATCGCATGTTGCGGCACCTGACGGAGGCGCAGGACGAGCTGCGCCACGTCAACGCGGATCTGGACGCCAAGGTCGACCAGCTCGCCCAACTCAACATGCAGCTGTACGAGATGAACCGGCTGAAGAGTGACTTCCTGGCCAACATGAGCCACGAACTCCGCACGCCGCTGAACAGCATCATCGGCTTTTCCGAAATCCTCGGCGGCATCGACTCGTTGACCGACAAACAGAAGCGATATGCCCAGAACATCCAGAAATCAGGCCGGCTGCTGCTGGACTTAATCAACGACATCCTCGACTTGGCCAAGATCGAAGCCGGCAAAATGGACGTGCGGCTGTCCGAGTTCCGCATCGGGGCGGTGGTCACCGCCCAGTGCGAGATGGTCCGCGGATTGAGCGAGGAAAAGAACATCGACCTGATCTGCCAGGTCGAACCGGATCTGCCGGTGATGTACCAGGATCAGAGCAAGATCCAACAGGTTCTGATCAACATGCTGTCCAACGCGATCAAATTCACGCCCGAGGGCGGACGGATCACCGTCTCGGTCAGCCGCAGCCCCGACGACCGCCTGGTGCTGTCGGTGGCGGACACCGGCGTGGGGATTCCCGAAGAAGACCGCGAGATCATCTTCGAGAAATTCCGCCAGAGTTCCCAGACGGTGGGTGACCGGAATCTGACGCGCGAATACTCGGGCACCGGCCTCGGTCTGTCGATTGTCAAGGAGCTGTGCAAGCTGTTGGGCGGCGAGATCACCTTCGTCAGCGAACTGGGGCGCGGCAGCACGTTCACCGTGACCGTCCCGTGGGTGCTGACCCATCCGGGCTTGCGGCACTCCGCCATCGACAGTCAATTGGACGAGATCGTGGAAACGCAGCGCCTGGCCGCGCAGCGTCCCAGCGCCGCCCGCCTCGCCCCGGTAGCTGCGGCGACGCCGTGACATCAGCTTTTCCCGGCCAACTTCGTTCCCCCGCCCACCGCCGCCGCCGAGCCCGTCGGCCGCAGCAGGATCACCAGGCAGATTGCCGTCGCGACGCTCGCCAGCATTACGCCCAGGACAAGCCCGCAGCCCAACGCAAGCCACGGCGCTGTCCTGCTCGGCCCGCCCGGAATTGACAGGCTGACGGCCGGCCAACCGGGCATCGGAGCCCGGCGCGTCGTGGCCGGCCGAGCGTTCTGCCACCCCGCCACCTCCTGGCCTGACAACCGGGCCGCTTGCTTGACCAAGTCCACGAATTCCGCGCGAGAACCGGACTCGTCGCCGCCCAGCGCGGCGGCCGCGATTCGCAGAATCTCGGCGTAGCCGGCCCCGCCGCTGTGGCGAGAGCCTCGCAAGGTCATGCCGAAGCAAGCCACCGCGGCCGCAAAACAAAAATCAGCGGAGGCATCCTCGAACCTGCGTCCTGGATCGTTGACCGGGACGGCCAGCTTCGTGCTCGGGCCGCCGCCGGGCAACTGGTAGCGCAGTTTGACCGTCAACAGTTCAGCGCCGGCGGCCGCCTGCTTGGGCGCCGTCGGCGACTGGTACTTGAGTTCGTCCAGCAAGGGCGGCGCCGTATCTTCGGACGCGCCGGGCGGAATCACTTCGTACAACGCCGTGACGGTGTGGCCGGCGCCGATTTCGCCGGCGTCTTTCTTGTCGTCGTTGAAGTCGCGATCCGCCAAGCGGCGGTTCTCGTAACCGACCAGCCGATAAGCCGCAACGCGTGCCGGATTGAACTCGACTTGGATCTTGACGTCCTTGGCGATCGTCACCAGCGTGCCGCTGAGCTTTTGGACCAGACATTTCTGAGCCTCCGCCGCCGAATCGATGAAGGCGTAGTTGCCGTTCGCCTTGTTGGAGATCTGCTCTAGCAAGGCATCGTTGTGATTGCCGATGCCGAAACCGAGCACGGTGAGAAAGACGCCTGCCTGCGCGTGACGCTCGGCCAGCCGCACCAGATCGCCGGTGCTGGTGACCCCGACGTTGAAATCGCCGTCGGTGCAGAGGATCACGCGATTCACGCCGCCCGCACGAAAGTTGTCCAGGGCCGTGCGATACGCCAACGCGATGCCCTCGCCGCCGTTGGTCGAGCCGCCCGCGTGCAAGCGGCCGATCGCAGCTCGGATTGCGTCCCGGTCCGCCGCGCTGGTGGACGGCAGCACGAGCCCGGCCGCACCGGCGTAGACGACAATCGCCACGCGGTCGCGCTCATCCAGACGCTCGGTCAGCATCTGCAGCCCCTGTTTGACCAAGGGCAAGCGGTTCGGCGCGTCCATCGAGCCGGAGACGTCCACCAGGAACACCAGATTGGCGGCGGGCCGGTCTTCGTGCACCTCGCGGCCCTTGATCCCAATCCGCACCAAGCGATGATCGTTCCGCCACGGGCAGGCGGCCGCCTCGACGTGGACGGCCAGCGGGTGGCCGTCGCTGGGTGGAGCGTAGCCGTAATCGAAATAGTTGAGGAACTCCTCGATCCGCACCGCGTCGGGCGGCGGCAAGGCCCCGTGCTGCATCAGGTACTGACGAATTTTGGCGTAGGAAGCCGTGTCCACATCGATCGAGAACGTCGAGAGCGGAGCGTCGCGGACAGCCAGGAAATCGTTCTCCACAACGTAATCAAAACGGTCGCCGGCCTGGCCGGGACCGCGCCCCTGGCTGACGGACGGCGGGATCTGTGTTGTCGCCTCGGGAGGCGGCAATGCGGAGTCTGCGGGCTCGGCAGCCGCCTCCGCGGGCGTCGTCGTCGCGCTCGGCGACAGACCGCCCGAACCATCTCCCTGACCACATCCGGCCGCCGAGACCAAACCGCCGATACACAACGAGGCCAGCAACGCGCGCACCATCATCGCACTCCTTCTGTGACAGGTTTCGATTTCGGAGTATGCACGCGGACCGCGCGCATTTGTGGAGTGCGGCGCCTTGTCGCCGCTTTGGACTCGACGTCACCCCGCCACGGACCGACGGAGTTCCGTTTTCTTGGCTGGCGTCCGTCGCGATTCAGGCGTTCAGCCAAAGCGGCGACAAGGCGCCGCACTCCAAGTCGACGTCACGCCGCCGCGGACCGACGGAGTTCCGTTTTCTCGGCGGGCGTCCGTCGCGACTCAGGCGTTCAGCCAAAGCGGCGACAAGGCGCCGCACTTCAAAATGTCCGCTCCATCAAGAACGATCCAGCCGCCGGGCCAATTATTCCCGCCGGTCTTGAGACCTGGGTGAGCCTTGGTACAACCAAGCCATGCTGCGAATTCGCTCCCGCTCTCTGCTGGTCCTCGCGGCCGCCTGCCTGGCAACGGCGGCGGTGCTGTTGCGTGATGATCCGCGGCAGCTGTTGCTGCTGCGGAACACCTTGTTGCTGGCCGCCGGCTCGTGTGCGATCAGCCTGCCGCTGGGAACGGCTTTGGCCTTCCTGCTCTGGCGAACCGATCTGCCCGGCCGGCGCTTGGCGCTGGCCGCACTGGCCGGCCTCTTGCTCACACCCCTGTACCTGCAAGCGGCGGCCTGGGACGCCGGCTGGGGGCAGTTAGGTTGGTACTCCCTGGCTTGTGGGCCGTCCACCGGGCCGTGGCTGTCGGGCTGGCACGGCGCCATTTGGGTGCATTCTCTCGCCTCCGTCCCGTGGGTTGTGATGTTGGTCGGCGCCGCAGCGGTGGCCATTGAACCCGAACAGGAGGAGGACGCGCTGTTGTTTGCGTCCGCGTGGCAAGCCTTCGTCCACGTCAGCTTGCCGCGTCTGCTGGCGGGCGTGGCGGTCGCCGCCGGCTGGGTCCTGCTGGCGACCGCCACGGAGATGACGGTAACGGACCTGTTCCGCGTGCGCACGTATGCCGAGGAGCTGTACACCGGCTTTGCTTTGGGCGACAGTCTCGCCGGCGCGTGGCGGACCGTCGTGCCGGGCATTCTGGCAGGATCGGCCTTGGTGCTGGTCGCCATCGCCGCAGCCCTGCGGGCGGCTCCGATCCTACAAACGCCTCAACGTCTGGCCCGGAGGTACCGGTTGAAGATCGCGCGCATCCCGGCCGCGGGGGCCGTGCTGTTGTGCTGTCTGTTGATCGCCGGAGTTCCTCTGGCTAATCTCTCGGGCAAAGCGGGCCTGGTCGTGGAACAAACCGGCGATGTCCGCTTGCGGCAGTGGTCCGCGGAGCGGTTTCTCGAAGTCATGGCGTCCAGCCTTTGGAGTTTTCGGCAGGAACTGTTCTGGACTCTCTTGATCGGCGGCTTGGCGGCCACATGCGCTGTGACGTGCGGCGCCGGCTTGGCCTGGTTGGCACGGCGGGGCGGCTGGCGGGCGGCGCCGGCATTCGTCGTCGCTGCCGCTGGCTTGGCGCTCCCCGGCCCGCTGATTGGCCTGGGCGTCATTTGGCTCTTGGACCGCGAGGGACTGGGCCTGTTGCTCTGGCTGTACGACCGCACGGTCTTCGCGCCCGTGTTGGCCATCGCCGTGCGCGTCTTGCCGCTGGCCATTCTGGGTTGCTGGTACGTGCTGCGGAGTATCGCCGACGACGCCTTGGACAGCGCCGCTTGCGAAGGTGCCGGGGCCTGGGCGCGATTCCGGCTCGTAGCTCTGCCGCAGCGGCGTGCGGGTCTGGCCGCCGTGTGGTTGGCCGTGTTCGCCGCCGCCGCGGGCGATTTGGCCTGCAGCATTCTGGTGGTCCCGCCCGGCCTGACGACCGTGCCAATCCGCGTCTTTGGGCTGATCCATGCCGGGGTCGACGATCAGGTGGCGGGGCTGTGCCTGATCGTCTTCGCGGGCTTGGCCGCGGTCGTCGCGACGGCCATTTGGTTGTGGCAGCGGCACCAGCGGCGTTGACACTCGGGGCACGCCTGTACACTTGGCTTCCTCGCCCCGCTGGGCTACAGTGACGTCGACAGCGAACTGTCAGATTGTCGCCTTTCGCTCCGCGAAAGCACGCCCTTTTGCGGAGCGAAAGGCGACATTGGCTTCTCGAACGATGCTGTGCAGTCTTGAGGGAGTTGCGATCGCATGAGTACTGGCCGCCCTGATCCTTCGATACCCCAGGAGATTTCGCTCGAACCCATCGAGGGTTGGCATTGCAGCCACCTGTACTACGCGTTCGACCGCGGCATCTTGGCGCAAATGGCGGAGGCGGACGTCAGCGCAGGGCGTCAAGATCTGATCGCGATCCTGGATCCGAGCGGTCCCGAAGCAACGGCGCGGCTGCAGACCAGTGTCGTCAGCGGCCACAAGGCGGATTTCGGCCTGATGCTGATGGACCCGAATCCGCTGAAGATCGACGCGGTCCACCAGCGGCTGATGGCCAGCCGCCTGGGAAGAGCACTGCGGCCCACGTATTCCTTCGTCTCGATGACCGAGATTTCCGAGTACGTGCTGACGGCGGAGCAGTACGCTCAACGGTTGCTGGAGGAGGGGGGGCGCGACGACGACCCGAAGTTCAAGGCCCGGGTCAAAGCGTACGAATCGCGACTGCCGGCCATGAACCGGCAGCGTCTGACGCCGGATTTCCCCGACTGGCCGGCCACCTGTTTCTATCCGATGAACAAGCGGCGCGAGGTGGGCGCGAACTGGTTCACGCTGCCGTTTGCCGAACGCAGCCGGATGATGTCGGAGCACGCCCGCAGCGGGATCGAGTTCGCCGGCAAAGTGTCGCAGCTGATCACGGTCGGGGTCGGCCTGGACGACTGGGAATGGGGCGTCACGCTGTGGGCCCGCAACCCCCAGTTCCTCAGGGAAATCGTCTACCGGATGCGGTACGACGAAGCCAGCGCCCGGTTCGCCGAATTCGGGCCGTTTTACGTCAGCTACGTGATGGCTCCGGCGGCGATGCTGGAACACTGCCGGATCGGGTTTTCGGCTTGAGCTTCGAAAAAAAGACCCCACACGGGTGCGGGGTCCACGATTCGATGTCGCCGACGGCCATCTGCTAATCGACGGTTGCCGGCGCCGGCGGTTGTGCGCCGGCATTCTGGGGCTTCACGTTTGGCGGCGGCTGAGAAGGAGTCTTCGGTACTTCGACGCCCGTGTTCGAGCCGCCGCACCCAGAGACCCAGGCCACGGAAAAGACAGCCAGCAACCTCAACATCGACATCATACTCACTTCCCTTCGTTGTCTAATTGGCCACGCCTTTAGGTATCGGGGAGCCGTCCCTCATGGCTGCACTTTCCGAAAACAGCAAACCAGTTTGATCTTGGTGGAAATCGTCAAAGC
>CAYUFW010000001.1:10334-104307 GCA_964443915.1 uncultured Pirellulaceae bacterium | reverse complement strand
GACCGTCGTGAGACAGGTCGGTCCCTATCTGCCGTGGGCGTACGAAACTTGAGGGGATTCTTCTTTAGTACGAGAGGATTTAGAAGGACGTAGCTCTGGTGTACCAGTTGTCACGCTAGTGGCATGGCTGGATAGCTAACTACGGAACGGATAAACGCTGAAAGCATCTAAGCGTGAAGCCTGCCCCAAGATCAGGTTTCGTAAGTGCGATAGCACGAAAGTCCCCTGGAAGACTACCAGGTTGATAGGCCGGATGTGTAAGCGCGGCAACGCGTTCAGCTAACCGGTACTAATGGACGAAAGCTTGACCACTTATATTCAGCGCTCTTGGAAGCGCCATCTACCGCACAACCTTTTGTTGGCGCCAGCGGTCTTACCGCCGCTGGCGTCCCTTCCCGGTGAACACATTGCAGTGGAAACACCTGTACCCATCCCGAACACAGTAGTTAAGCACTGCGAGCCGATGATAGTGCTAAAAGCGTGAAAGTAGGTATCGCCGGGATTATTTGAGTTTTCCAACCCCCGCACTTTCGTGCGGGGGTTTTTTGTTTCCAGACGGTGAAACTCTGTCTCCGCGGCCGCGACGCAAATGCGGAATCGCCACACATGCGGCCGACGGTCTTTCCGTCAGCGGTCGGTTCTCGCTTCCCGCGACCGCCACAATCTTTCGGCGCCCACCGGACCACCGTCCGGACGCAGCTTGCGGGCCGGACTGTCCAAACCAAGACGGTAATCGCCTTGTGCCGGTTCGACGAATCGCGGATCGGCAAACCGCGAGTGGGCATCCAGGCCGGTCGTCCGGCGGTACTCGTCGAACCCGGCGATCTTGTCCCGGAACCAGTAGGCCATGATGCCGCTTTGGCTGAACCACAGGTTGTAGTCCATGTCGGGCAAGACCTGCCAGCCGCTGGAATAGCGACTCCCCCAGTCGCTATGGTCGTAAAAAATATTGTATTTCACCTCGATGCCCTTCGTCGCCGCCGTATTGGTGTAGAACATCAGGTGGCTGCCATTGCGGTCCGGACGCTGTTCGTGGGCCCAGCCCCGGCCGGCATTGACGCAGGTGTTGTTGACAAAGCGGATGTTCTCCGTGACGGCCGTTTCCGGTCCGTTCCAGTACTCGAACGAATACTCGGAATTGCTGATCAGATTGTCACGGTAGGTGATGTTGATCTGCTTCGAGTCGGGGCCGCGTCCCTGGTTGGTCAGGGCCGCATCGTACACCTCCCAGATCCGGCAGCCTTCGACCAGGTTGTCGTGGGCGGCTCCCCAGAATTCGATGGCGTTGCCAAACCGCACGGGCTTGCCGTCCGGCCGCGTGAACTGGTGGGCCCCGCCGATGTAGCCCAGATCGCAGTTTCGGATCACCAGGTGGTGTGTCCCGCCGCCGCCGAAACCGTGGGCGGCACCGTACATTACGGCCAGGGAGTCGTAGACCACGTGATGCTTGCCGCCCTGCTCGATGACATGCCGGGCCAAGGCCAGTTCGATACTCTTGTGCCGCGACGACGGGACGGCCTCGCAGTGGAGATACACCCGTTGTGACGAACCGTCATAGTAGTAGTCGTACGGTTTGGTCAGATCGTCGAGCGACCATTTTTTCCATCCGCAGACGGCGCCTCCGTCGAAGATGATGTTGCCCACGTCGACGGTCAGCGGATCGGCCACGTTGGCCGTGGCGTGCCGCGCGCTTTGCGGCTGGAATTCGAACACGGTGCCGGCGGGCAGCAGGCCGCCCAGGTTGATGTGAAGCCGGCCGGAATCCGACGACTCCAAGACGTCAAATACGGCTTGATAGGTCTCCCAATCCGCGCCCACAGGGCGATTGGGCGAGCCCGATTTCGCAAACCGCTTCCAAGGAGAGCCGCCTTGGAGGATCCCGATGCTCGGAAGGCGGAACGGTTTGCTGCTGCGGGCGCGGAACGTCAACAGCAGGCAAACGCCCTTTTCGACGGGCAGCTCGGGGCCCCAAAGCTGCACGTGGTTCGATGCCGATCCGCCGTCCGAGCAGGCGATGCGGACGATCGTTCCCGCCGCATCTTCCACGTGCGTCAATTCGACGCTCGCCCCTGCCTCTTGATGCCGGCTCCACTTGCCGCCGCGCAGGTCCAAGACTTCGTCGCCCAACTGGTATTCCATCGGCAAGGTGGCCCAGAGGTTCTCCCGGACCTGCACCCAGTCCTCGGCGTGGTTGCGCGGCAACGAGCCAAGGATTCTTGGTTTGGCTCCTTGTCCGTACGACGTGTACGTGACCGAAGCGTCTTCGTCGCCGCTGGCCGGCACGAGGGAACCGCGCCAGACGCCGCCGCACTTGAATCGCACCGTGTCGCCCGGCTTCAGCTCGGCCGCGTTCACCCGGTCGAGGCTCTGCCAGGCGTGGTCCGCCGACAGTCCGTCGTTGCCGTCCTGCCCAGCTTGCGAATCGACGTAGAACGTGCGCTGGCCTGCCTTGCCTTGTGCGGCATTCTCCGCGCTCGGGCTCGGTCCGCACCAAGCCATCAGAACGAGCAGCCATGCGGCGATCAGATACCGTCCCTTTTTCGCTGTCCCTTGCATCTCGTAGCTCCCCCTTGATTCGAATCAGATGTAAACGCCAACCTCCCGAAAAGCTTCCCACATGGCCATGATGTTCTCTGGCGGCACCTCGGCCTGGATGTTGTGGACCGTGTTGAACACGTAACCGCCGCCCGGCGCCAGCGCGGCGACGTTGCGTTTCACGTCCTCGCGGACTTGCTCGGGCGTGCCGCTGGGCAACACGCCTTGGGTATCCACGCCGCCGCCCCAGAAGCAGATGTCGCGGCCGAAGTCGCGTTTCAGGGCGGTCGGCTCCATGCCGGCGGCCCGGACGTGGACCGGATTCAAAATGTCCACGCCGATCTCGATAAAGTCGGGAATCAGCTGTCTCACGTTACCGCAGGAATGGAAGAAAATGAAGCCGTCGGGCAGGCGTTTGCGGATGACGTCGAACAACTCGGCCTGCAGCGGCTTGAACAGCCGCCGATACATGTCCGGGCTGACGAGCACGGATTGCTGCGTGCCGTAGTCGTCGGCTTCGACCACGACGTCGACCATGTCGCCCAGATCGTCGAGCACGGCCTCCCAGAAGCGGGCCTTGAGTTCGGCGATCTTGGCCAGCAGGTGCAACGCCGCGGCCTCGCCGAGCGCCAGGTCCATCATCATCTGGTCCATCGGCCGCACCCGGCAGGCCATTTCGAGAATCCCGGCGCAGAGTCCCCTCAGGACCACGGCGTAGCCCGCCTTGCGGAGCGTCTCGGCCCGCTCCCGCAGGCCGGCCCAGCGGCGCGGATCGTCCGGCTCCGGCCAGCCCAGCGAGTCGATTGCCGCGTTGGTCAGCACGGCGTCGTCGAGGGGGCTGGCGCAGAGGCTAAAGTAGTAGCCGTTCTCCTTCGGCATCCGGTGCTTGCAGTGCCACTCGTCGACGAAAGCCCACGAGTCGCCTTCGTCGTGCAGGTCGATGTTCCAGTTCGTGCTGATCCGCGGAAACAGGCCGCGCGTGTCGACCTGTAATCGCTGCATCAGATCCTCGTGCGGGACGCACACCTGCTGCGCCACGTCCATCGTGTCGGGTTCCGCCGGAGGCAGGTTCAAATGGCGGCGCAGATTGACGTAGGCGGTGTTGTTGATCCCGGTGACCTGGGTGGACGACAGGTCGAACGGGACACGGTCCGGTTCCTGATGGCTCAGCGCCCGGCGGACGCGCTCGCGGGCTGTCAGTTCGATGCGGGACATTCGTGAATCTCCTCTGGGAAGCTCCGGCCACAGCGGGCAGCGGTCGGTGATGCATTGGGCGTTGCGGTCTGATTGCCAGCAAGACAGCGACGCGTCGGCGCGGAGCGGGATGGGCAGGTACTGGGCGGACAACTCGGCCGCCGTGCGGAGCGCCAGCCAGCATTCGCGCTGACAACAGCGGGCGGCCTCCAACGCGGCGATTCGCTCCAGCACCCGTTGCGTCACGGTCTGGATGATTTGACGCTCCGCCGCCTTGAGCGGATTGGCTTTCAGAATCAGGCTGAACCCAATCCCGACTCCGGTCGCCGCGCCGCAGACGCCGACAAAGCCGCAGGCCCCGCCGGCGATCTGGGCGCCCCGCCGAATGCCGGTGCGGATCGTGTCGTCGCCGACGTCTCCGCCCAGATTGCGGTACGTGCTCAAGATCACGCCGGGCACCAGCGCGTGGTGGCCGGGACCGTGGACGGGCACGCTGGGGTGACGCCGGATCGTGGCCATCAGGGCGATCATGTCGGTCTCGTCCGTGGCCAGGCAGACCTGCTCGACAAGCGCCAGCTCGTCCCGCGTGTGGCAGGCATCGCACACGAAATGCCCCTGGGCACAGACCGCGTTGGCCGTCAGCGACTGGCCGCAGAAGCTGCACTCGATCGGCCGCTCGCGCTCCAGATACGTCAGCGGTGCGCCGCAGACCATGCAGTCGGACGTGTGCCGCTCGTCCGGCGCGGCCAGATGCACCAGCCCCGCCTGCGGACCCGTGCGCGTTTCCGGCGGCGCCGCGCAGGACAGGCACGGCTCGACGGTCACGTTGGTCACGTCGCCGTTTGCGTCGAATTCGAAGATGTCGCCCCGTGCCGCCGTCGGACTGCCGTCCGCGATGCGGCACGTCGCGCCGGCCGGCAGCAGTTGCCCCGAGGCGGTGACCAGCGCGGCTGCCGGGCCGCGATACATGACCGTCTTGGTTTCCGCCGCGGTGGGTTTCACGGCCTCGAAGGTCAGCGAGTAGAAGCGGTGACCGCGGACCGTGCGATAGGGGAAGCGTTTGAGGGCGTAGGCGGCGACGAAGCCCGCTTCGTCCAGGAGCCCGAACAGATCGCGTTGGGTCAACGCCCCGGCGATGCACTCGCCGCGCAAGGATTCGTCGTTGCGGATCGCGGCGTCCGGCTCCGTCTCGCAGACGACGTCGGAGATCACCAGCCGTGCGCCCGGCTTCAGCACGCGGAGGATTTCGGCAAAGACGCGCCGCTTGTTCGTCGCCAAGTTCAGCACGCAATTGGACAGCACCAGGTCCGCCGACTCGCCTTCCAGCGGCAGCGCCTCCAAGTAGCCCTTGCGGAACTCGACGTTGCGATAGCCCAACCGCTGCTGGACCTGCTCCGCGCCCTTTCGCGCCATGTCGAGCATGACGTCCAGCATATCGACGCCGATTGCCCGCCCCGTGGAACCCACCAGGCGGGCGGCGATGAAACACTCGACCCCCGTCCCGCTGCCCAGGTCGACGACCACGTCGCCGGGCCGTGGATTGGCGTCGATCACCGGACTGCCGCAGCCGTAGCTGCGGACGCGGGCCTCGTCCGGGATGTGGGCGATGAGTTGCTCGGGATAGTGAATTGGGTTGCGGATGTCCTCACGCGGATTGTCCGCCGCGGCGGCGTAGAACTGGCGCACGGCCGTGTGGCCGTCGACGTGGGCCACCGACAGCAGGCAGTTGCTGTGAATGGTCGCGACGGGGCCGTGCGGACCGCAACTCTCCAGCACGTCGCCCATCGTCAGCCGCAGCCGGGGTGGGCCGTCGCGGGGCTGGCGCGAGGCCTCGCGAGCGATCAGCCAGAGCGCCGTCCGCTGGTGCAGCGGCTCGTACGGATCGCAGCCGATGAACCGCCCGGCATGGGTGTAACAATGATCCAGATCGCCGCCGCCCAGGATGAACCGTAGCGGCGATTCAAGCCCCGCTGCCGTCACGCGGCGAATCTGCTCCAGCACCGCGCTGCCGCGCCATGCGGCGGCCAGGTCACCGGAGATCGCGGTCGCCAGCGCATCGACGCCGACCAGCGCCGGCGAGGGATACAGCTTGCCATCGGGCCCGACGGCCAGGGACTCCCAGCCGGCGCTGGTCCCGTCGTGGATCGTGCCGGCCGGCGCGAACACCTGGCTCTTCAACGCGTCGATGTTGTCTAAGCCGACGCCGGTTGCCTCGGCACGCAAGGCCGCCTGGCGCAACGGTTCGAAGATCTCGTCAACGGAAGCCCAACTCTCCTGTCCGCCCCGGCCGCGGACGAAATACCACATGAAGTGTACGTTCGCGGCCCCTGCCTCGGCCGCCAGATCGACCAGACCGGGCAGAACGCGGACGTTGTTCCGCATCACGCACAGCGACAACGTAAACGGAATGCCCTCGGCTCGGAGCCAGTCCAGTTCTTTCCTCAAACGATAGAACGCCCCGCGGCCGCGGACCTGATCGTGACGATCCCCCAGCCCGTCGACGCTGATCTGCAGGTGCAGCCGCTGGCTCGACCAGCGCCGGAGCAGCGCTTCATGCCGCCGCAGCAGCGTGCCGTTGGTCAGGACCACCACGCGCGTGCCGTCGTGGCTCAGCAGGCCGTCGATCACGGCCTCGAACTGGGCGTGAACGAACGGCTCGCCGCCGGTCAGGGCAAACACGCGGCAACCCAGCGACCAGGCTTGCCGGCCCAGTTCCAGGATCCGCTCGGCGGGCAATTCGGCGGCATCGTCCGGCGCCGACGCAAACAGGCAGTGCTGGCAGGTCAGGTTGCAGCGGTTCGTGACGTGCAGCCACAATTCGCTCAGGCCGTCGGCCACCAGCACTTCGGCTCGCCCGCGGTATTCCCGCGGCAGCTCGTCCGGCAGACGTCTCAGAAAGCGTTCGACTTGGATGGCGTCGCCGCAATGGACGCCCGCAGTCAACTGCTGCAGAACCTTGTCCCCTGCCGCGTTGGGCACGAACCAGTCCGGCTTGTCCGGCCGCACGTAGATGGGCGTGCCGTCGAATTCCATCCTTGTCCAGGAAGAGACTTGAAAAGCCATGTTGCTCCCGCTTTCCGACACCCGCTGCGAATCGCTGCTGACAACGGCCGGACACTCCCTTTATACCCGTTCCGGCCGCGGCCTCCCAGGTCCGGTGCGGCACGCTGGGTTCGGCGGACGAGGCAGCGGGGATGGTGGATGAACCGGCGGAGTTGGGGCGGTCAAACGACAGAAGCCCGGCTTCTTGGAAAAGCCGGGCTTCTCTTGGATCGCAGACCGTGATCTGCAGTCAAGCGGCGTTTGAGAAACAAGTGGCGTAAGCTTCCAGCTTGCGATGCCCTGCCGGGTGAGTACACCCGGCCTACGAAGGCTACTGTCGCTTGACGGCGCCGCCGATGGCTTTCAGCACCCCCTCTTGGACTTCCAGCCGCACCGACAAGCCATTCTTCATCGGTGTGGCGGTGACCGAGATGGTGTCGTTGCCCCCGTGCTGCTTGACCGCCTCCAGCGCCGACTCGATCTGCGGGTTTGGATCGGTGGCGGCGACGAAGGCCAGGATGGGCGTCAAGGAAACGCACAGCCGGGACGGCGGCTGCGGCTTTTCGCCGCCTGACGACGAGGCAACCAGAACGCTTTTCAGCAGTTGCGTGGAATCCTTGCCGAAGGCGACGTACGCGCTGGTCTTGCCCGTGCCGATGACCAGTTCCAGGGGATCGCCGAGGAGTTCGCGGGCTTTAGGGTCTGCAACTTGCAGGGGGATCTTGGCCGTGTGAAACGTGACGCCTTCACAGGTCTCGGCGTCGAAGTTAACGCCGGGGAAATTCGGGTCCTTCTGCGAGGCGAAGGCGGCCAACTTCTTGAGGGCGTCCGCCAGCTTGTCGCCATCGGCCACAAAGCCGCCAGCGGCAAACGCAAGCGAACCCGGCTTGAGCACCAGCGTGGCGCCGACGTCCATCTTGGCCGCCTTGACGGTGGCGTCGGCGACGTCCAACAACTGGTTCAGGATCGCCTTGACCGTCTGACGCTCGTCGTCGTTGGCCAGGTTGCCGTCTTTCTCAATTCCTTCCATGACCTGTTCACGGAGCCGGGCCAGCAGTGCGGTGCCCTGCTTGACTTCGTCCTTGCTGCTCGCGCCGTGTCCGAGGAACGTCAGGGCGGCATCCGGCAGCAAGAACCCGGCGAAGGCCGACTTGCCCTCTTTGACCAGTTCCATTTGCTTGGCGAGTTGGGTGCCCTCGACGGCGGCGAAGTTCACGTCCAAGTAGGTCTTCTTCGCCTCCTTGTCCACCTGCCAGCCCAAAGTAACGTGCTCGGTTTCCTCGATCAGCTGGACGAGGGAATCGACGAGCAACCCGCCGAACTGCTTCATCGCCTCGGCCTGCTGGGGGTTCAGTTCCTGGGCCACGCGGTCTTCAAAACCTTGCCGCAGCTGTGTCACGGCCATCTCTCGCAGGCCGGGGGGAAGATTGCACACGTTCAGACGCACGGCGAACGTGTACTTCTTGTCCAGGCCGTCCAGAATGGCGACGGGGTCTTTCGGGAGGTCGTTCAGGTGCTCTCGGCGGTTCGCGACGAAGGCCCAGCCATCGGACTCTTTGACGAACATCGGCTGGGGTCGGTCGGCGGCGATCTTCAGGACGCCGTCTCCCAGATCTTGGGGCTTGCCGACCTGCTGCTCCAGTGTCATCAGGAGCATTTTCAAGTCCTTGACGGGCACAAAGCTCATGGCTTGCACGTCGCTCTCGCCCAGCACCGTCAAGTACACGCCGATCGGCCGTGTCTTATCCAGCGGCGCGGTATAGGGGCTGGCCATCAGGGCAACCAAACGGCCAAAGTCGCCCACGCCGGCCGATTCGGTCACTTGCAGCACGTTGGACAGCAGTTCGTCGGAGCCAGCCAGCGAGGCCACCATCAGCGGTTTGGGAGCTTGCCCGTACGCCGCTTCCGCGCCGAGGCTGCTGAGGGCCAAAGCCAGCATTGCCAGCATCGAAACGCTTCGTCTCCAAAATCTTCTCACGATCGCATTCTCCTTTGTCTGGTTGTCGGTCGTCCTTGGTTTGGCAATACGGACGGACACACCTGCGAGTTCGTCCCTGCCTACGCGAGACACTACCCCGCGACCGCCGAAAAAGTTTTCCCAAAGCGCGAAGAAGGGCAGAAACCGCGGAAATGAGCGGTCGCAGATGCCCGCCCGAGAAAAGCCCGGCTTCTGCGAAGAGCGTGGCTTCTGCAGACGGGCTCTTAGCGGTCGCGGTAGATGATGCGGCCCTTGGTGAGATCGTAGGGCGAGAGTTCCACGCGGACTCGATCGCCTGGGACGATGCGGATGAAGTTCTTGCGGATCTTGCCCGCGACATGGGCCAGCACTTCGTTGCCCGTGTCCAGTTGGACGCGAAAACGAGTATTGGCAAGGGCTTGCGCCACCGTGCCCTCGACTTCAAAGGCTTCTTCTTTCTTAGACATGCTTCGCTCCTGAGCGTGGGGACAGCGCCCCCACGTCTCCAACGGGGCCGTTGGAGCGCAGAGACTGCCGCCACAAATATAACGCAGTCGGGCTAACCTTGGGAAGTACGGTCAATTGCGCGTGGCACTGCTTGCTTGCAGGCAGTGGGGCGCGGCTCGCAACGGCCGCGGCTTGCGGGAGGCACAGCTTGCGGGGGGCACGGCTAACAAGTAAGCCGTGCCACACATGTTGCTCGCTTTACGGGGCCTGACGGCCCAGGATCGTCGCCGTTACCAGCAATAACGCGGTGTTGTTTCCCGCGACTCCTGCCGATCGACGCGGGCCAGCCAGGACCAGCGTCTCCCCGGATCGAAGGTCCACTTCCGTGCTAACTTCCTGTGAGCCAACCACTTGGGGATCGCGGGCCGGCTCCCCCTGTTTCGCCGTATCAGGCGGCATTTGGCGGAGGAAATGGAGGTCCAGCGACAGCTTGCCCGAATCGACGATTCTGGGCGTACACGTGAATCGCAGTCCGGCCGACTTCCCGTCCGGCTGCCCGGTTCGATGTTGAGCGGCACCCGGATCGGACGCGGCAAGATGGCCGACTTGCAGCGTCGCGGAGCGGCCATCGACGGTCACCAACTTAGGTTCCGCCACGACTTGGACCAGACCTTCGCGGCTCAGCAGTTCCATGAACCGGCTGATCTGGCCGTCTTCGTCCAGCACGGCGGAAGCGGACTGGGAATCGAGCAGGTTCCGAATGCTGACCAGACTCAGCCCGGAGGCGCGGAGTTTTTCCAGTGAGAGTTCGATGACTTTCAACTGGACCAGGACTTGGTCGCCAGCTGCGGGCGACGTTCGTAGCCGCGCCGCGTCGGCCTCCAGTTGCCTGATCTGCTCCCGCTTGGCATCGATCAGACGCTGCCTGTCCGCCTCGGGCGCGGCGGCCAGTTGTGCATAGATCTCGGCAGCGAGATCGGTTCGCCCGGCTTTTTCCAGGTGGGTGGCTGCCTGCAGCAGGTGCTCCCATTTCGAGGCGGCGTCCGTGGCGTGGTCGGCCAAGCCGCCGGACGGAAGTCCGAGGGCGAGAAAGAACACCGCTGCGAGCATCGGCGCGCTCACGAGTTCTCGGCCGAAAAGCAGGCTGGCGTTTTCGGAAAAGCCGGGCTGGTGGATCTTCTCCCGGCGGCAAAAATGGGCGATCACCGCAAACCTCCGTGCGAATTAGTCGTGGCGGACGTCCGTGAGTCGCGCTTATACCAAATCGCGCAATTTCGCTACAATGCCGAATCGCGACGACCGATCCTCAGCCCTTGCGTGATTGAGGCATCACCATGACGTTCCGTCCCTACGCCGCTCGATTCGCGTCCAGCCGCGATTTCCCCGTCAATTGCTGCATCAAATAACTACACTCACTCTTGCCATCGTCACCCTTGGTTTATCAACAGGCTCGGCAAAACACGGCTTCTGTGCCAATTATCGAAGTGTACCAAACATCGTACTAATACTTGCCGACGACCTGGGCTACGGCGATCTGGGCTGCTACGGGCACCCGAAACTCAAGACGCCGCGGATCGACCGGATGGCGGCGGAGGGAGCACGGCTGCTGAAGGCGATCTTCGACGCCATGAACGGGCAGGTGCCCGTGGTGGAAGAAGTCAAGCGAGTGCCGTACAAGCAGTGAGCGACGGTCAGGCTCTCGCCCTCCCGTAGCATGACGCTCCTGAGCCGCGCTAATCCTGACGGTTTTTCGCGATGGCCGGCAGGGCTCGGGGAGCCAGTCGGCCGGCATACGCCCTACAATCCCACCAGGCAGCCGGAAGTTGAAAAAAATCAACAACCGAACTTGCCCGATGCAGAAACGCATCGCATGTTTCCCCAGGTGCACATCGGACACTCGCCAGGGTCTCGTCCGGACCGGCGCCGGCGGCTCGTTCGCCACGTCGTGTCTGGGTTCTCCGCTCGGAGTGTTCGTGATCCCGGCCAAGCCTTCTTGTGAGGGAAATGAAGATGAAGTGGTTCAGCTTGCTCGCTGCGGCGGCGTTCTTGGCCTGGGGATCGACCGCCCATGCCGATCCGTTCGCACGTCCCACCGCCGCTCAACCCGATGCGTCGTATCCTCCCGGTTACGCCGTGCCCGTCGCCACCAGTGCGGACATCGATTTCCCGAACTATCCGCCCGGCTTCAGCAGCTACCGCGGCCTGGGCTTCCTGGGCAGCTGTTGCCAGCCCTGCTCGCCGATCGCCCAGCGTGTTTGGGACGGCTACTGCGAAGGGAATGAGTGCTGCGAACCGGCCCCCCGTCACAGCTTCTTCAAGCTGCAACGGCTGCGGGCGCAATGGTTGAGCATGAACGGCGGCTGGGGCAAGACATACTGCGATCCTGGTGTCGAGGACGGCAAGGCGCTGGAGCCGGCGAACGGCGAGCTGCAGAAATCCTTTGAGCCAGTTCCCGAACCGGCAGCTCCCGACGCTCCGGCCCCGCGAGCCACCGGCGAGCCCCGCCCGAATTTGCCCAGCCCTCCGACGCTGGACCGGTCGGCCAGGCGATTGCCTGCGTGGTAACTGCCCGTCGGTCGAAGCGGCCAGTAAGCCGACGCCTCAGGGGCCGCTTCGTAGGGTGGACCAGCCGCAGGATCTGCCTGCGGCTTTCTTCGTGCGCCGAGGACCGATTCAGACGTGAGGCGTCCAGGGACCCTTGGAGTGCGGTGATTCATCGCCGCTTTCTCTTTCAGTTGGCCTCGTTTCCGCACGCAGGCTTGGAACATAAAAGAAAGCAGTGATGAATCACCGCACTCCACAGCGAGTCGCCACCCGTTTGCATCGGAATCGCTGTGCGCCGAGACGCCAGCTTGACACAAGCCGGGCCAGGCTTCACGATGGGCACCGTGGAAGGGCTCACCGAGGTTGACTCGGAGTCCGGTATCTGTTTTCCCTTGCATTCGAAGGAGCATGCTCATGGCGAAGATCTCGGTCGGGTTGAATCTGGAGTACGTGCGACATCATGACAAGCCGTTCGAGTGGGCGGTCGACAAGGCAGCGGAGATGGGCTACGAGTACATCGAACCGATGGTGCATTTCGGCCGCGAGTTGATGAGCGAGGCCGGCTACTTCCACACCGTCTCCCTGTTCGACGATCCGTACCGCATCCGCCGGGCCGCGGAAAAAGCCGGCGTGAAACTGTCGGGACTGCAGGGCCACGGACCGATGGGCCGCCCCGAGGTCCACGGCGAGTACCTGAAGCTGGCCATCCGCCATGCGGCCGAATGCGGCGCGCCGGTCGTGAACACCGACGAGGGGATCAAGGCCAAGTGGACGACCGAAGAGGAAGACCACGTGCTGATCAAGTACACGCTCCAGGAAGCCGCCTTCGTGGCCGAACCGCGGGGCATCCTGATCGGCCTGGAATGCCACGCCCAGTACTCCCGCACACCCGACGGGCTGGACCGCATTTATAACTTGGTCAAATCGCCTGCGATCGGCATCAATCTGGATACCGGCAACGCCTACTTGGCCGGCCAAGATCCGTACGCCTGGCTGGAACGCGTCCTGGACCGCTTGGTGCATTTGCACGCCAAGGACATCTCCGTCCAGCAATCGGACGCGGAACGCGGCAAAGTGACCGGCACGGCGGTCGGCTGCGCCTGTGGCGACGGCGTGATCGACTGGAGCCGTATCGTGAGCATCCTCCGCCGCTGTCCGCGGGACATCGTCATGTCGGTCGAATGTGGCACGATCGAACAGGCGGAACGCAGCATCAAGCACCTGGCGCCGCTGGTCGCCAAGACGTAACGCGGCCAGTCGCCGCCGAGGAAGCCCGGCTTTTTCGGAAGAGCCGGGCTTCTGCCGGCTTCTGCAGAGGTCAGCCATGCGCTCGAATTCGCATCCAGCTGGTCAATCGTCGCTCCGCCGAAGCGGGGTCGGCGGAGACATGAGTCGGATGCTGGCAACGGTACTAGGACCGCTCCTTGGCCTCGCGGCCCTGCTGGGATCGCTCGGCCTCGGTGCGGCGCCGGCCCGCGCCCAGATCGGCTCCGCGGCGCCCTCGTACGCCGGCAAGCCGCTGAGCTACTGGCAGGACCTGCTGGCCCAGCACGTCGTGAGGGACTCCGACGAGGACAAGGAACAGTGCCGCCGCGCGGCGCAGGCGCTGGGCCATTTTGGGCCCCACGCCAAGGAGGCGATTCCGTTGCTGACCCAGGCACTTCAGTCGCCGTCGCTGGAGGCGCGCGGCTTTGCGGTCGACGCCTTGGGACGCATCGGCCTCGACGCCCAGGTGGCCGTTCCCGCAATCATCGCCGAGGTCGATTTGCCGAAGGACCACATCAACTACGCTCCCTTGGCAGATTTTCGCCGTGTGGCTGCCCGAGCGCTGGGACGGATCGGCATCGGCGCGACGGCGGCCGTGCCGGTGCTGGAAAAGGCTCTGCAGAACGAAGACCCGCTGTATCGCGTCCAGGCCGCTCTGGCGCTCTGGAAAATCGCTAGCCATCCGCAGGCCGTTCCCGCGCTTCAGGCCGCGCTCAAGCTGAACGACCGGGAAGTGGTGTTCGAAGCCGTCCAGGCCCTCGGACAAATCGGCCCCGGCGCGACGGCCGCTGCGCCGGACCTAGTGGCTGCACTGGCCCAAGCGGACCCGGACGTGCGGCGGGCGGCGGCGGACGTGCTCGTCAAGCTGGGCCCGTCCCAGTTCGAGGCGATCGCGCAACCATTGTCCGCAGGTCGCATCCCGTCGCCAGCCGCCGCTGCCTATGCCTTGGGGGAAATTGCGGACCGGATGCGGCAGGACGTGTTTTACGATCCGCGGCTGGACGCTCAAGGCCTGGCCGCGGCGGCACGCCCGGTCATCCGCCTGGCCGGTCCGGCCTTGACGGGCCTCCTGGGGCACGCGGATCCCGAAGTGCGCCAGAGCGCCATCCAAGCGCTGTCGCAAATGGGGCTGCTGGCCGCGCCGTTCTTGTTGCCGAGTCTGAAAGCCGACGATGCAGTCGTTCGCTCCGCAGCCATCGCGGGCCTCACGCGGCTCGAAGCCCATCTGCCCCACGCTTCGCCCGCCGGCCCCGGACTGGAAGTGTTCAAAGCCAACGTGGTCCCGCGGCTGATGGACCTGATGAAACACACCGATCCGCAAGTCCGCCGCGCGGCGTATCGGGCGTTCGCCAAGTTTTCCTTCGGCGCGGCGGGCCAAACGGCCGCACCGCTACTGCGCAGCGCCCTGCGCGACCAGGATTTGTCGGTCCGCCGTTACGCCTTCGAGGCCTTGCAGCAGCAGGGGGAGGAGCGGAAGTGGAAAAGTGAAAAAGGCGAAGAGGGGAAAAGTGGAAGAGTGGAGGAGTCAGAAAGTCGAACAGTCTGAGAGTCAACACCTCCTTTCGAGAACTCGTCTTGCTCTGCGTCGTTGTGTCTCCGCGCGAGGACTTGTTGCGTCGGGCGGTGTGCCGGATTTATAACTTGGTCTGGGAGATCTCCACCAAACAAGAGAGCCTTTCCATGAGTGACGAACCCGATCTGAAACAAGAACTGGGTCAGTTCGCGAAGGATTTCGACGCCTTGCGGCACGCCCTGGCCGAAGTCCTGGTGGGCCATGCGGAGGCGATCGAGCTGACGCTCTCGGCTCTGCTCGCGGGCGGCCACGTGCTGCTGGACGGCCCGCCGGGCGTGGGCAAGACGCTGCTGGGCCGCACGCTGGCGCAATTGCTGGACGTCAAGTATCGCCGCATCCAGTTCACGTCCGACCTGATGCCGGCCGACGTGATCGGGACCTACGTGGTGATGGAATCCCAAGGCCGGCGGCGGTTCGAGTTCCAGCAAGGCCCGATCTTCACCAATCTGCTGCTGGCCGACGAGATCAACCGGGCGACGCCGAAGACCCAAGCGGCGATGTTCGAGGCACTGGAGGAACGGGCGCTGACCGTGGCCAACGAAAGCTACGAACTGCCCGCCCCGTTCTTTACGCTGGCCACGCAAAGCCTGGGCGATATCGAAGGCACGTTCCCCGTGCCGGAGACGCAGCTGGACCGCTTCTTTTTCAAGCTGACGCTGCCCACGCCGACGGGCAGCGAATTGGAGACCGTGCTGCAGCGCGGGACGGAGGCCCAGGCGGCGCCGGTGAAACGGATTCTGGACGGCAAGCGGATCGTGGCCATGTCGCAGTTGGCGCGGCGCGTGGCCGTGCCGCCGGACGTGTTGAGCCACGTGGCGAACCTGGTGACCGCCACGCACCCGTCGGCAGCTACGGCGCCGGAATCCACGCGGCGGTTCGTGTTGCGCGGCGCCAGCCCGCGGGCCGGCCAGGCGATGATCCTGGCGGCGAAAGTGCTGGCGGCGGTCGCGGGCCGCACCCAGATCACGCGCGACGACGTGCGCCGCGTCGCCCTGCCCGCCCTACGGCACCGGATCACGTTGAGCTTCGAAGGCCACGCCCAGGAGGCCGGCGTGGATGGAATCGTCACGGAGATCCTGAGATCGGTAACCTGACGCGGCCGTCATCGTTTAACCGCGACCCAACGGGGAGCCCGTTGGGTCGCGGTTAATCGACCGATGCCCCCTCGCTGACAAGCATCCACAAGAACCAAGATGACCCTGTTCGACTCCGAATTCCGCCGCCGCTGTGAATACCTGGACCAGACGGCCCGGCGCAGCTGGGGTAGCCGGTTCCTGGGCCGGCGGCTGGACCGGCGCTGGGCGGGCGGCAGCGAGTTTGTGGGCCACTCGGATTACACCTGCGGCGACGACTTCCGGTACATCGACTGGCCGATCTGCGCCCGGCACGACGAGTTGCTGACGCGTCAATACCGCGGTAGCGAAGACCGCGTCGTGTACCTGTTGATCGACTGCTCGCCCGGCATGAAATTGGGCACGCCGTCCAAGTTTGACGTGGCCCGCCGTTTGGCCGGCGCGCTGGGTTACATGGCCCTGGCGAACCTGGATCGAGTCGGCGTTGTCGCCGTCGTTGATCGCCTCGTGGCGGAACTGCCGCCGGTCCGCGGCCGCCAGTACGCTTTCCGGCTGTACCGTTTTCTGGACGGATTGCGGACGGTCGCGGCGCCGGCCAGGCTGAAATCGGCGGCCGAGGCGTTCGTCCAGCAGCGTCCGCAACGCGGGACGACGGTCGTGATCAGCGATCTGTTCGATCCCGCCGGCTTTGAACCGGCCATCGACCTGCTGGCCAAACGTGGCTTTCCGCCCTACTTGCTGCAAGTCGTGGACGAACGCGAGATCGATCCGCTGCTGTCCGGCGGTGTGACGTTGGTCGACGTCGCCACCGGACGCTCGCGGCGCACGTACCTGGAGGACCTGGACCTGGCCAACTATCGTCGCGTGTTCCAGGAGTTCATCGCGTCCTGCCGTGGGTACTGTGCCAGGCGTTCGATCGGCATCCTGCAAACGACGACCGGCACGCCGGTGCAGGAATCGGTGCTGCGAGTGATCCGGACGGCGACCAGCCGGATGTATGCTCTGGGTGATCGGTGAGGGGTGAGCGGTAATCGGTGACGAGTGACCAGTGACCATTGACAACTGACATGTCTTTCTTCCATCCAGAAGCGTGGTGCTGGGCCGGCTTGGCGGTGCTGATCGCGCTTTTGTACCTTTGGAACTTCGCCGCGAGCCGGCACGAGTTGGCCACGTTTTGGCTGTGGCAGCGTGCGTTGGCCCGGCGGCCGGCCTGGTTCCGGCTGCGTTTCTGGCTCTCCCTGTCGGCCCAAATCGCCATTCTTCTTCTGCTGGTCGCCGCGCTGGCGGAACCGTATTGGGAAGCCGCGTTCGCAGGACGCCGTACGCTGGTGCTGATCCTCGACGTTTCGGCCAGCATGTCGGCCACCGACGTCAAGCCGACGCGGCTGGCCGCCGCCCAGGCCGAGGCCCAGCGCATCGTCCAGGGCCTGCAGCCGGGCGAACAGATGACGGTCCTCAGCGCCGGCGCCGTGGTGCGGACCCTTTGCCGCTGGACCGACGAGCCGCAGACGCTGCTGGCCGCCATCGCTTCGGTGATGCCGACCGACGGAACCACGCGCATGGCGGACGCCGTCGAACTGGCCCGCCGGCTGTTGGAAGGCAAGTCGAACCCGAAGATCGTCTTGCTGACCGATGGCTGCTTTCCTCAGGCGGCCGTACTGGCCAAGGACGAGCGGGTCTATCTGAAGCGGTTCGGCCAAGGCGGCCGGAATCTGGCCATTACCCATCTGGCAGCGCGGCCCACGCCACTGGATCCGGCGCAGCAGTTGGTGCTGGTCGAAACGGCCAACGACTCGGAGACCGCCGCCGAATTCGAGCTTTACGTTGGCGCGGAGGGCGGGAAGACAGAGGCAACGACCGTGAAACTCGCCGCGGGCGCCGTGACGCAGACCACGTTGACCGTCCCGGCTGAGACAAGCGGCGTGCTGACGGCGCGGCTGACCGCTGCCGACGATTTGGCTGCGGACAACACCGCCCGTGTGCTCGTGACCAGCCGCCCGCAGCCGACCGTGTTCTTCGTCCCCGCCGGACAAACCGCGTCCGACGGCGCGGTGCGTGCCGCCTTGGAAGCTGTCCCGGCCGTCAGTCTGCAGCTCGTCGAGCGTCTGCCGGACAAGCTGCCGCCGCAAGCGGTCGTGGTGCTTCACCATCAGGTTCCCGAGCAACTACCGGCGTGTCCCGTGCTGGTGATCGCTCCGCAAGGGCCGTGCGACTTGTGGGAGCTGGCGGGGACGATTCGCGAGGCAGCCTGCGCCGTAAGAGACGTCCAGCGGGATTCGCCCCTGCTGGCGGACGTGCGGTTCGAGGACGTCGTGGTCGAGGAGGCGGTGAAGCTGACCTTCAAGCAGCCTACCCAAACGCTGATTTCGACCGCCTCCGGCGACTCGCTGTATACGCGGCTGGAGCGGTCTGCGGGTCCGGTGCTCGTGCTGCACGTCGACCTGGACAGAGAAAAGAGTGACCTGGCGCTGCGTGCCGATTTTCCGAGACTCGTGCGGCAGGCCGTCGGCTGTCTCAGCGGGACGTCTGACGAGGACAGCAAGGGCGCCAGTACCGATATCCTGGTCGATTTGCAGAACACGAAGAACACCAAGCTGACGTCCCAGGACGGCCGCTCGATCGACCTGCCGGAGTCCCCGCAGCGCCGCGTGCTGTTGGCCCTCGATTCCGTCGGCGTCTGGCCGGTCGATACGGTGTGGCCGCCGGCGGTCAGGCAGCGATCGGAGGCGACGGACGGCGGAGCGGCGCCGGCACTGCCCGTCAACTTGGTCCGTCGCAGCGAGAGCGACATCCGCGCCGGCGCGAACGTGCCGTCCCGCGACGTGGAATCGCCCGCGCCGACTCGCCAGCAGCCGCTGTGGATGTGGCTGGCGGGCGCGGCCGCCGTGTTGCTGGCGATCGAATGGTGTTTGTTCCATCGGAGAGTCGTGGTGTAGATTGAACTTCGGGCTCGTACCACCGGACTGACGTTCGCCCATGTATCCCTTGCTGGCCGTGATCGAATTCGAGCATCCGCTGTGGCTGATCGACTTGGCCGTCCTGCCGGTGATCGCGTATTTTGCGATCCGCAGTTCGGCCGGCGGTTCCGTCGGGCGGCGCGCTGCCAGCGTCGTCTGTCGGGCCGCGATCCTGACGCTGGTGATCCTGGCCTCTGCCGGCATCACTCACCGCGGTCCCAGCCAGCAACGATTTGTTGTATTCGCCACCGATGTGAGCCACAGCGTCGACGGTGCGGCACGCCAGGAAGCGGAGAAATTCATCCGGGCCGCGCTCCAGCAGCAAGGCGGGCACGAAACGGCCGTACTTCCCTTTGCGGATCGCCCCGGAGCTTTCTCGGCCGAACCGCAGCTGTCGGCGGACGGGCTCGATGCCAGCGCCAGCAATCCGGCAGCAGCGGTACAGTTGGCCGCCGCAGCGATCCCGGACAGTATCGTTCCCCAAGTCGTGCTGCTGACCGACGGAAACGAGACCGGCGGCGAATTGGCCCGAGCGGCTCTCGGCGCCGGCGTTCCCGTCTCCGTCGTTCCGTTGCCGGCGTTCGCCGGTCCGGAAGTTTGCCTCACGGAACTGCACGCGCCGGCGTCCGCGGCGCCGAATGCCGAGATTCCGTTGGAAGCGGTGATCCAAGCCAACTGCGAAACGGCCGGCACCGTCGAACTGCTCCGCGAAGGGGAGCCCGTCGCTCGCTTGGAGGTGTCGTTGCAGCCCGGCGAGAATCGAGTCCCCATGCAGACTTTGGTGGGCGTTTGGCCGGCAACGGGCGTTTGGCCAGCCTCCACCTTCACGGCGCGGATCGCCGCCAAACAAGACACGATCGCCGAGAACAACCAGCGGCGAGCGCGAGTCGTGGCCACTCGGCGGCTGCGGGTTTTGCTGGTCGACGCGGAGCCCGCCGCGATCGGGCCGTTTCGCGATGTGTTGGCGTGGCAGGGGCTGGATGTCACTGCAGAGAAACCTTTCGCTCGGGCTGCCGCTGACAACGGCAGTCGGCCGGGGGCCGGAGGGTTCGACGTAACGGCGCAGCCGCCCGCGCAGCTGGCCTCGGATGCAGCTGCGCTGGATGCTTTCGACCTGCTAATCCTCTCCGACGTTTCGGCCCAAGACCTGGACGCGGCCCAACTGCAGGCCCTCGACCGCTACGTCCACGAACTGGGCGGCGGCCTGATCGTGATCGGAGGCGACAAGACTTTCGACGAGGCCGCCTTGCGCGACACGCCGCTGGAACGCATGTTGCCGGTCACGGCAGCCGCGGCGCCGGAGGAAGCGGAGAAGTCGGTCCTGGCGATGGTCCTGGTCATCGACCGTTCGGACTCGATGAAGAACGACCGCCGCCTGGATTTGGCCAAGGAAGCGGCCAAGCAATCCGTGCAGGTGTTGGAACCGCACGACAAAGCGGGCGTGATCGCGTTCTCGGACGACGCCGAGTGGATTTCGGCCCTGGCTCCGGTGGCGGACAAGGCCGACTTGCTGAAACGCATCGATACGCTCACGCACTACGGCCAGACGAACATGTACCGGGGCGTCGTGCGGGCCGTGCTGGCCCTGGAGCAGACGGCCGCCGACCGGCGGCACGTGATCCTGCTGACCGACGGCGTACCCGCGCCGGGCGACTACCGCGAGATCGCTCAGCGGATGGCCCGCGGCGGCATCACGCTGTCGACCGTCTCGATCAGCAAGGGCGCCGAACAGGACCTGCTGAAAGACATGGCGGCCATCGCCGGGGGCCGCCACAACCACTGCGACGACCCGTCCGCCGTGCCGCGCATCTTGGTGGAGCAAACCAAGGTGGCGGCCGCCGAGGAGGGCTACCGCGAGTTCCGCCCGTTCGCCCTGCGGACGCTGCCCGGACTGGATGTCGCTTCCGCTCCGCCGTTGCGAGGCTACGCCCGCACGAATCCCAAACCCGAAGCCGAGCCGTTGTTGTTTGCCGTCGCCGGCCATCCGCTGCTGTCGTGGTGGCGGTACGGAGCGGGGACCACGCTGGCCTTTACGTCCGACGTCAAGAATCGCTGGGCCGCGCGCTGGCAGTCGTGGCCGGGCGTCGGAGCCTTCTGGAAACGCCTGGTCCGCCACGTCGCCCGGCAGCCGCGTGCCAATCCGCTGACCGTCTCTGCGAACCGCACCGGCGAGACCCTCACAGTCACCGCCGAACTGCCCGTAGCCGGTGGTCAGTACCCGGTGGGCGTCGAGCTGTCGGCGACCGTCTGCGGACCAGGCGACAAGGAGCAGACGCTTGGCCTCGCCGCGATGGCACCGGGCCGCTGGGCCGCCGAGTTTCCCGTTCCGGCCGCTGCCCCCGCCGAATTCGAGGTCCGCGTCCGTGGCGAAGACGGCAGCGGCTCACCGCTGGCGGCGACTCAAACCGTCTTCATCGACTATCCGGACGAACTCCGTCTGCAGCCCACCAACGAAGACTTGCTCCGCCGCGTCGCCGACGCCACAGGCGGAGTTTTCCGCCCCGAGCCGGCCTCTGTCTTCGCCCCCGACGGCCGATCGGTCCCCCGCATCACGCCGCTCTGGCCGTATCTGCTGGTCGCCGCCCTGCTGCTGTTCGTCGCTGACGTGGCGCTCCGCCGGCTGAGGTTCTGATGCACCTTGCCGCCGCAACGGAGGACTCAGGCAACCTAGATTCCGCCGCCATCAGACCCCGCATCGATCGGCAAGGGATCGTCCGAACAGATCAGCAACTCATCCTCCGCCGGATCGCAGGCGTAGAACGGCCGCAGCCTCATTTGGAAGACCTCGCAGTACCTGCCGAACGCATTCGCATGGGTGCCGCCGAAGCCCAGCAGGAGTTCCGGCAGGATGTCGGCGTTCAGACTCGCTCCGGACATGACGTACTTGCCGTACGGCGTGCGAATGGTCTGCGAGCGGTGCGTTTCCGCGGCCGCTCGTTTGCGATACAGTTCCTCGTCGTTCAGGGGAACGATCGCGTCAATCGCGTGGGGCGGCATCCGGTACCAGGGGCTTGAGTAGTACCAGATGTGCCATTTCAACGCGGGATCCAAGGCCCGGAGGGCCGCTTCGGTCACGGCCTGATGAGCGGGCTGCGGATCGTCCGGGTGCGGAACGAGCAGCAGATTCCAGTCCGCCTGGTCTGCGGCCTGGTTCAGTTCCTGCCTGAGGCGAACAAGCTCCTTGGGATGAATGCACTTCGAGTACAGACGCGGCAACGCCAGGAAACGCAAGGCGGAGGGATCGGGCAGGCCGAGCGTCTCGACCTCACGGCTGCTCTCGCCAAACCGGATGGCGGTCCGAATGATATTCTCGAGCTTCGCCTGGTCGCTGTCGCCGGGGTCGCCATACAGGTCGAAATCGTCACCCAGGCATTCTCTCAGCGCTCCGACCAGCCGGGCGTCGTCCTGCAATTCAGCTTCCGGCACGCCAGGCCAACGGAGCAGGTTTTCTCTGCCGACCGCGTGCGCCTCGCGGAAGAAATCCGCGTCCACACCGTGGTAGCCGGGCGTCATGGAGAACACGGTGATTCTGACGCGGCCGCGCGTCTCACGATGGCTGGTCAACTTGAACACGAGGCCGCCGCACCCCAGCACGGAATCATCCGGATGCGGCGAAATAATGAGCACGCTCGCGTAGGGAAATTCCCTCAACCGAAGGCGCCGTACGCTACGCATGGAACTTGGCACCTGCCCTTTCTTCAATCTCTCACATTCGGCAAAAAGGGGACGCACCTCTTTTTGGAAGACGAAAAAGAGGTACGTCCCCTTTTCTTACATCGTATGGATGCGGAGCACAATCGATCGGGCAAACGGCGGCAGATGCACCGCGCCGTCCTCGATCGGCGCCTCGCTCCAGACCTTCTTCCAAGGATCGTAGGCCCGAGCCGTGCGTCCGGCCAACGGCACAGAATCGTTCAGCAGCACCGCGACATCTTTCAGTTCTTCGGGAGCGCGGCCCTGCTCCAGTTCGGCCTGCCAGGTGTTCTCCTTGTCCCGGCACCAGAGCAGCGAAGTCCGCTGGCCCTGGAGCGCGTACACGCGCAGCCGCGGGTGGTCGATCATCAGCGGCTGAAAGCGTTCGGCCGGCGGGTCGATCCCGCGCACGGTCTCGGCAAACGCGCGGAACTGGTGCCAGAGATTGTTCTGGTCCACGTACTCGCCCCAGTGCCAGCACTGGCCCGCGCCGGCCGCGCCCGCAAAGAACGGCGCGAAGATCACGTCGTGCAGGATGATCCCGGCCCGGTCCTTGGCGTACAGCTTGAACGGCCCCGTGTGCCGCGGCTCGACCGCGCCGCCTTCGGCCAGGATCACCGGGCGGCCGGGATTCATGCCCAGCAGTTCGCGCACGGCATCGGCGGCCAGCACGTCGACCGGGCCGTGGCAAACGTCCAGGGGGGCACCTGGATCGAGGTAGCGGTGGACCTGCGCCACATCGTTGTTGGGCATGTGGCACAAGCGCCGGTAGGGCTTGAAGGCCCAGTCGCTGTCGAAGCTGCCCAGGCTCTGGAGCGTCATGTTTTTCGGGAACAGCCGTTTCAGCTCCGGCAACATCGCCTCGCTCCAAGCCAGGTAGTCGCCGCCGCGCACCGCGTTGATCTCGTTCCACAACTCCCAGGCGAAGATGACTGGCTGGTCGCCGAACCGTTTCTGCAGCCAGGCCAGCTTCTGCCGGAACTGGGCCCGGCTCTTCTCGTTGGCCAGCCAGTCCGGCATGTCCTTGGCCGTTCCGCCGCGCGAGACGTGGTGGATCGGTTTCGAGGCCCACGCTCGGCGGACGTTGTGGGGATCGATTTCGCGGAAATGCTCGATGGTCATCTTCACCCGGATGCCGTACCGCCGGGCCAGTTCGAGGAGCCCGTCGACGCGTTGGGCTCGCTGCTCGTCGAACGTGCCGGCCTGCTCGTGTTCGGGGTCCCAGAAAGGCGAACTCATCCAGATGCGGATGTAGTTCCCACCGTTGTCCGCCAGCGTCTTCATCCACTTCTCCATCTGCGCCAGTCCTTCCTCCGTGGAGACACTGCCGCGCGGATGGATCACGTTCAGGCCGTTGGGAATGTACGGCGTGCCGTCGGACAGCTCCAGGTAGCGCGCATCGCGCGGGCTGACGCGCACGTAATGCGTCATGGCTTCTTTGGGCGAGACCGGCGTTGCAGGCGCGTCCGCGGCCGATGCTGGGCCGGTGATGAAGGCGATCCAAGCGGACGCAGCCAGTACAGCGACCAGGCAGGCGCGCGGCTGTGGGATCAGCGCAAGCGGTTTCATGGCTCCTGACTCCTCGTGCCCGGGGATTGGAGAGACGCGGTCGGATAATATATGATACAGCGGTTGACGCAAGCAAGGACTCACCCGCACAAGTAACGCACACGTCAGGGTGTTCCCGATCCGTCGCAAGGTCGTTATCTTGGACGAGCCGCGAATCAAAAAAATCGAGGAGGCCAGCCATGCGACTGCTTGTGACCGTTTCGGTGTTCATCGGCGTCCTCTGCGGGCAATCGCCTGCGGCCGATGCCAAACGTCCCAACGTCGTGTTTATTCTGGCCGATGATATGGGGTTCTCGGATGCCGGCTGCTACGGGGGCGAGATTGCTACGCCGAACTTGGATGCGCTGGCCGCGGGCGGGCTGCGGTTCACGCAGTTCTACAACACGGCCCGCTGCTGGCCGTCGCGCGCGGTTCTGCTGACTGGCTATTACGCCCAGCAAGTGCGGCGGGACGGCTTTCCAGGGGTGAACGTTCCGGGCGTTCGGTTCGGCGGAGGCGGCGAGCGGCCCGTGTGGGCGCCGTTGCTGCCGGCCATGCTCAGGCCGCTGGGATACCGCTCGTACCATTCCGGCAAATGGCACGTGGACGGCAAGCGGCTGGAAAACGGCTTCGACCGGTCGTATGACTTCGCGGACCACAATCGCTACTTCAGCCCGCGGCAGCACTCCGAGGACGATCAGCCGCTGCCGCCGGTCGAGCGTGGCAGCGGCTATTACGCGACCGTGGCCATCGCCGACCACGCCGTCCAGTACCTCCGCGAACACGAGGAGAAGCACCCCCAGAGTCCGTTCTTCCTGTATCTGGCCTTTGTCGCGCCGCATTTTCCCTTGCACGCGCTGCCGGAGGACATCGCCCGCTACCGGGACACCTATCGCCAAGGCTGGGACGCCGTGCGGCAAGCGCGCTGGGAACGCCAGAAACAACTGGGCGTCGCCACCAACCCGCTGCCGCCTTTGGAGCGCGACGTGGGACCGCCGTACCATTTTCCTGATGACCTAGAAAAACTCGGGCCCGGCGAGGTCAACCGGCCGCTGCCGTGGAACGAACTGACAGATAAGCAGCGCGAGTTTCAGGCGGCGAAGATGGCCGTTCACGCCGCCATGATCGACCGCATGGACCGCGAGATCGGCCGCGTCTTGGCACAACTGAAGAACATGGGCGCGTTCGACGACACGTTGATCCTGTTCGCCTCGGACAACGGGGCCAGCGCGGAGATCATGGTCCGCGGCGACGGCCACGATCCGCAGGCGGCGCCGGGTTCGGCCGACACGTTCCTGTGTCTGGGCCCCGGCTGGTCCAGTTCGTCGAACACGCCGTTGCGGCGTCACAAAACGTGGGTTCACGAAGGCGGCATCGCCACGCCCTTGATCGCGCATTGGCCGAAGGGCATCGCCGCTCGCGGCGAACTGCGGCACAGCCCCGCGCACCTGATCGACGTCGTGCCCACCGTGCTGGAACTGACCGGCCTGGAACACCCCCAGATCATCGCCGGCAAACCGGCCCCGCCGCTGCCTGGCAAGAGTCTGGTGGCCGAGTTCGCCAAGGACGGCGCGGTGCCTCGCGACTACCTGTGGTGGCTGCACGAAGGCAACCGGGCGATCCGCATCGGCGATTGGAAACTGGTCGCCGCCGGCGGCCCGCAAGGTCCGTGGGAGTTGTACGACTTGAGCCGGGACCGCGGGGAAATCAACAACCTCGCGGCGAAACATCCCGACAAAGTCCGCGAACTTCAGCAGGCCTGGGAGCAGCACCTGGCCGAATTCCGCGAGCAGGCCCTCCGCGATCTGCCCCCAAAAGCCGGCTTGAAAGGCGCCAAGAAGGCTGCCGGAAAAAAGACCAAAACCACGGCTGGGACCTGAGCAAACGTTCGCGGTGGCCGATGCCGCAACGCACGTTTGCGGGGTGGTTGCACGCCCAGGGATCTGGTATCCTCAAGTCTTGGCTCGCAAGATGGGAGGGTATCCGATGACGGCCACCATGAAAGAGTTGGGGATCGACCGCATGAGCGTAGACGACCGGCTTGACCTGATGAACCAGATATGGGACAGCATCGCAACCGAAGGCGGGCAGCGCAACCTAAGTGATGCTCGACGCCGCGAACTCGAACGCCGACTGGCCGAACATGCAGCCGACCCTGACGACGTCGTTGGATGGGATCAGGTCAAGACGGAAGCTCTGGCGCGGTTTGAACGATGAACAGATCTGTTGTCTTTCGCCGACAGGCTCGGCGGGAGTTTGACGAGGCGGCGGAACGATACGAGCAACTCCGCCCCGGTCTCGGAGCGAGGTTCATCGCGGCCGTCCAAACCGTTCTGGATCAAGCCGTCCAAAACCCTCAACGCTATGCGGTTGTCTTTCAGGATCTGCATGAGGGGTTGGTACGCGGTTTCCCCTACTGCGTTTACTACCGCGACGAAGGCGCGCGGATTGTGGTTCTCGCGGTGTTTCATGCTTCCCGTGATCCTTCCATCTGGCAATCACGAGCCTAGTTTCGTGACTAGTTGTTCCACGCTTCGACTTTTCACGTTCCATTGGTTATGCTGGGGACCGGTCTGGAAACATGTTTCTTATTTGCAGGAACCCAAACGATGACGCGTACGACTTTTGGATTGGCGATGGGCCTGGTGGTGTGTCTGGCGTTGGCGGCGGAGGCGGCCAAATTCGAGGTGCAGCAGGAAGCGGACGGGGTGACCGTCAAGTTGGACGGCAAATTGCTGACTCGATACGTCATCAAGTCCGGCAACAAGCCGATCTTGTGGCCGATCATCGGGCCGTACGGGGACGCGATCACGCGCCAGTACCCGATGGGCGAGGCGCTGCCCGACGAGCGTTCGGACCATCCGCACCAACGCTCGTTCTGGTTCACCCACGGCGACGTGAACGGCGTCAACTTCTGGATGGAAGGCGAGAAAGCCGGGCAGATGGTCCACAAGGAGTTTTTGAAAGTCTCCGGCGGCGAGACGGCAGTCATCTCGGCGCGGAACGAATGGATGGCACTGGACGGCAAGAAGGTGTGTGAAGACGTCCGGACGCTGACCTTCGGCACCTGCGGCGAGAACGTCTGGATCGACTTCGACAGCACTGTGACGGCGCCCGACGGGCCCGTGAAGTTCGTCGACACAAAGGAAGGCAGCTTCGGCGTGCGGGTGGCCGGCACCATGAGCGTCGATACGAAGAAGGGTGGCCAGATCGTCAACAGCGAGGGGCTGAAGGACAAGGATGCCTGGGGCAAGCAGGCCCCGTGGGTCGATTACCACGGCCCCGTGAACGACAAGACGGTCGGGATCGCCATCCTGAATCATCCGACCAGCTTCCGCTTCCCCACCTACTGGCACGTGCGCACCTACGGGCTGTTCACCGCCAATCCCTTCGGCGTCAGCGACTTTACGGGCGGCAAGGGCAACGGCGACCACACGCTGCAGGCCGGCGAGTCGTTCACACTCAGCTACCGCGTACTGATTCACAAAGGTGACGAGAAGGAAGGCAAGGTTGCGGAGGCGTACGAGGCGTACGCCAAGACGGCCAAGCCGTGAAGGGTTGGTGGTCGGTGATCGGTGATTGATAGCAGCAACCCGTAACCGATCACCGGTCACGGATCACCGGCAACCGACTACCGATCACGGATCACCGATTACCGGTCACCGATTACCGATCACCCGTAACCCGCGGAGGATAATTCACCTTGTCGTCTGAAGGTCCTCGCAACAAACTGGATCCACGCTCGCCCGGCGGCCGGCCGCCGGTGCGCCGCAGCGGCTCCAACCTCTGGTTCGTCGTCGCGATGATCCTGGTCTTGGCCGCCGTGCTGGTCATGATGCAGGCTCCCCAGCGGTCGACGATCAGTTACGACTTTTTTCTGGCGCAGGTCGAGAAGACGGAGCCCTGCAATATCGCCTCCGTGGAACTGGGCGATATCGACGCGACCGGGACGTTCAAGCAGCCGCCGGATGCGCCGCCGAGCGTCGATCAGGGCGCCGGGCCGGCCAAGGACAGCAGCGGCAAGCCGGAGAAGTTGCGAAAGCACTTCCGCGTTACGTTGCCGCGCTCGGATCAAGCGCGGAGCGAGTTGCTGAGCAAGCTGCTGGACCGTGGCGTGCAGGTCACCAATCAGGCGTCCGGCGACACGGTGATGATGACGCTCACGCTGATCACCATCGCGCTGACCGTGGGCTTGTTCATTTTCTTCTGGTTGTCCTACCGCCGGTCGCGGGACCAATTCATGGGCGGCGGCTTCCTGTCGGGATTCAGCAAGAGCACGGCGCGGCGGTACGAGCCGTCGGACCAGACGATCACGTTCGACGACGTGGCCGGATTGGAGGGCGTCAAGGCGGATCTGCAGGAGATCGTCGAGTACCTGAAGAGCCCGGAGAAGTTCCAGCGGCTGGGCGGACGCGTGCCGAAGGGGGTGCTGTTGAACGGATCGCCGGGCACGGGCAAAACGCTGCTGGCCCGCGCGGTGGCGGGCGAAGCCGGCGTCCCGTTCTATTCGGTGAGCGCCAGCGAGTTCATTCAGATGTTCGTGGGCGTCGGCGCCAGCCGCGTGCGCGACTTGTTCAAGAATGCCAAGGACAACTCGCCAGCCATCATCTTCATCGACGAGATCGACGCCGTCGGGCGGCAGCGCGGCGCCGGCTTGGGCGGCGGCCACGACGAACGCGAACAGACGTTGAACCAGATCCTCAGCGAAATGGACGGTTTTACCCAGACCGATTCGGTGATCGTCGTCGCCGCGACGAATCGCCCGGACGTCCTGGATCCGGCTCTGCTGCGGCCCGGCCGGTTCGACCGGCACATCACGGTCAATCGGCCGACTCATAAAGGACGCATGGAGATCTTCAAGGTCCACGTGCGGGACGTGCCGCTGGCGGACGACGTGGACCTCCGCCGCCTAGCCTCCGGCACGGTCGGACTGACCGGCGCCGACATCCGCAACATCGTCAACGAAGCCGCGCTGTGGGCCGCACGGAACGACAAGAAGAAAGTCGACATGGCGGATTTCGACTACGCCCGCGACAAAGTGCTGATGGGCGCCAAGCGCGAGGAGGTGCTGCAGGAGGAGGAGAAGCGCAAGACCGCCTATCACGAAGCCGGCCACACGATCATGGCTTGGCTGCTGCCGGGCGCGGACCCGGTACACAAAGTGACCATTATTCCCCGCGGCCGTACGTTGGGCGCGACCCAGATGATGCCCTCGGAGGACCGGCTGAGCATGGCGGAACGCCAACTCCGCGATCACTTGGTGGTCTTGCTGGGCGGCCGGGCTGCTGAATTGCTGGTGTACAACGAAACGACCGTCGGCGCCGAAAACGATTTGGAGCGGGCGACGATGCTGGGACGGCGGATGGTCACGCACTGGGGTATGAGCGAACGCTTGGGACCCGTCAGCTACAAATTGTCCGACGAAGACCCGTTCCTGGGCCGCGAGATTCATCAGCAGCGGCAGTTCAGCGAGCACACGATGGAGTTGATCGACGAGGAGGTCGCCAAGATCCTGCACGGCGCCGCCGACCAGGCCTACAACCTGTTGAAAGAACGCCGCCAAGAACTGGATAAACTGGCCGCCGCCTTGTTGGAGCAGGAAGAACTCGGCGACGCCGAAATCACCGCCCTGATCGGCCCCTCCGTCCACGCCGGCAAGGAATCCACGGACGTGACGAAATAGGGAATTCCGCGCCACACTCAAAATGCAGCAATCAGGCCCGCGTTTCGCTGCTGGACGCGACAGTAGCCCTCCGTGGCGCAGGGACGCTTGGGCGAACTAGGGGACGATTTGCAGCCATGCCTCAAGGTCGTCGCGGTGGCCATGCGCGACGCAAACTTGTCGCCACTGGCGTCCAGAACTGACTAGCCACCGGTTGGCGCATCGTGGTGCCGACCAGTGCGGGAAATGCGAAGAACGATCGCCGAATTGGCACCATTCGCTTCCCGGCAGTCTGTACTGTCAGCCAATAGGAAGTCCTCACCGGTGCGAAGCGTGAACATCCTGGCCTGTAGCTTCGTTGTTTCGATGAGGTGATTGAACACAGCGTCGGCGCGGGCCATGCCGATGGCCGACACATCTCGAGGGGGTGGGTCGGTGTCATACGGCAGTGCATCCGGTTGTCCCACCACCTCGATGGCGATCGTGCCGACGTACGGCTCCAACTGCCAGCCCAAGGCCGACAGTGCTGACTTGGCTCTGTCCTCTAACTGAGCACCTGGGCCGGAGAACAGGCTGAATTCGAAAGTCACCAAGACGTCATCGTCTAACTTCTGTAAGGCGGCACCGGGGACGCAAACGCGGAACTGTTCAGGCATGCCGGCCGGACGTCCGGCAAGGGCCGTTTCCCTGTCGGACGGGGCCGGTTTCTTGGCGAAACTGGCAGTGAGTGCGGTGGCAGTCCGTGACGGCTTGCGAGATTCGATCTTGTCGATACGTGCCAGGGCCGCCCGAGCCGCTGCATCTTGGGGGTTGAGTTGGGAAACCTGAAGCCATAAGGCCTTCGCCTCTGCCAAGCGACCTTGCTGGGCGCGGATGCGGGCAAGCAAATCCAGCGCCGCAACCGGCATCCCCGCCGGGAGCATCGCCTCAAGAATGACTTCCGCGTCTTCATAGCGGCCCGCTCTAGCCAACTCCGTTGCGCGGGACATGACGATGTGTCCCACGAGATTTGCGACTGGCGAGCCCGTGCCTGTTTGATGGTTCTCGGCCACCGCGTCAGGGGCTGCAAATTCGCACGAGGATGTCCGTTGAGCAACCATGTCATAACTCCCAAGATGTCATGTAGCGGGTCGTGGTCTGAAACTACAGCGTCACGCTGGAGGGGTACCGGGCGCGATCCGGGTCGGTGGTAGGTAGCAGTCCAGCCAACTGCTGGACCGCAGCCTTGAGGCCCTCGAGGTCGTTGTTATGGATTGACCGTCTGCCTTGGGCGACGTACTGCTCGGCTTGCGAGGGATCGCTCATCGTGGACTTCTTCTTTTCGAGGTGATCCAGCGCCCCGACCCAGAAGCCGGGTTGCCGGTGCAGAATGATCGTTCCAAGGCGAGATATCTCCCGGATTTTTCCTCGCAGCAGGTCGGCGTCCCTACTTTGTTTGGCCATTTGGATTTCGCGATCGAGAGCAAGGAACATCTGCCTTTCCTCCGTCGTGACACCAAACTCAGGTTCGTTGACGATGTTGCGTTCAGACTCCACTTCCTTCTCCGCTTCGACGACGAGGGCTGGCCATTCAAGCGCATCCTCAGCCTCGTCGAGGGCGGCACGAAGGTCGGCTAGTCGGTCCCGCGCACGGTATGCGGCGTCGCGGTCTAGTTGCGAAGCGGCCATCGCAGCGTCGATATCATGCTCCATCCTTTCCCCGTCAACTCGCTGTAAGGCCTCCAATGCCTTCAAGTCGCCGATCTCGCGAGTCTTCGCTCGAATGTCCTCGGCGCGACGTTTCTCGCGTTCCACGTCCTTCTGCAGTTGCTCCGTGTCGGGTGCGCCTTTGTCGAGGGTCATGACATTCTCGATTTCTTCATCAAGCAAAGGCACGTATGCTTTGGCCAGCACGGACCGAGACTGGTTGATCTCGATGGTCACTTCCACTTCACTCCCGGCGGGTAGATCTCGCCGGATCTTGTCTCCGGGGATATCCAGAAGTCCCACGAGTCGGTTCCGGTCGGCGCGGCGCTGATGCTCGCCTTCGAGGATAGGGATGCTAAGGATGTGTTCTGATCGGCCCGCCCGCACGTCCGCAACTGTACGGAGGGACTCGATGCGTTTCCGTGCGGGTAAGGTGGTTCCCTTACTCAAGAAAGGCAGCATCTCGTTAGTGGCCAGCGCCACGCCGACCGTGTGGATGAGAATTGGATCGTCAACCCCCGTCGCTACCGTGTAGGTAAACCTGTCGGGCGCGGCTTCGCACGGTCGGCCACTGGCGTCGCACAGTTCAATCACGAAGCTGTTGGCTCCTTTCTCCGCCCATAACGTCGTCATGAACGAGCCGTTGTGAGCGAGGCTCAGTTTTCCGCTTCGCCAAGCGGTCCGTGCTCCAGTGTTGATGAACTCGATCGTGAAGCCCGTCAGTGCTTGGCTTCCTGCAGGGGTGACCTTGCCTCCCACCAGAGGTTCCGTGTCCGGCCCCATCGGCCGATAATCGAGTTGAATCCCGAATTGCCCCTGCGCCAGGGTCGGCGGGGCTACGCCCTCCAAGCGGCGCGTGCCGGCAAAAATGGCCGCTCCCCGTGCGACCACCGTCAGAGGGTCGATGCCGAATTCCACCGGAATCCCCAGCCCGTTCTTCCTGTCGATCAGACGGTCCCGTAAATAGGGCATCAGCGTCGGACCACCGACCAGCAATACCTTCTGTACATGTCCCGATTCCAACCGCTTCTCCGCCAACGCTTTCTTGCAGATGTTGATCGAGCGCAGAATGAACGGCTCAGCGACCCTTTCCACGTCAGGACGCTTCAACTCATATTCGAATTGCACGGGCTGACCGCGGTCATCATTGCAGAGAAAGTCGATGATAACCTCGGCGCTTTCGTCGCGTGAAACGGCGATCTTGGCCTTCTCGGCCTCCAACTTGAGTTTTGCAAACGCACCAGTCCATTTCGGGTTGGCCTGCCGGAAATCCCCCAGCGCGTGGTCCTGAGTCACGGCGGGCACAAGTAATTGGTTGACGATTTCCCAGTCGATTAGTTTGCCGCCCAGATTGCGGTCGCCACCATGATTAACGACCTGGAACTGACCGTCGCGCATATGGATCACGGCCGCGTCGAAGGTTCCACCGCCGAAGTCGTAGACCAGCCAGAAGACCTTGTCATCGTCGCTCTGGAAACCGTAGGCCAAGGCAGCGGCGACGGGTTCTTGCACGAGTGGACTGCACGCAAACCCGGCTTCCCGCGCAGCACGTTCAGTAGCCATGCACGCGGGCAGTTCGAAGTCGGCGGGAACGGTGATCACTGCCGCTTGCACTTCCTCGCCGGAACGCTGCCGCACGTCAGCCTTCAGTTGCTTGAGGACCCAGGAAGACAACTCCTCCGGCTTCATTTTGCGCCCACTGCGTTGAAACAACTTCTCGGTCCCGCTGCCCATCAAGAGCTTGAACTCGCAGGCGGTATTCTCCTGATCGTCGAACAATCGCTCCCTGGCACGCCGGCCGACAATCAGACGGTTGGATTTGTCAACCCACACCGCCGAGGGCGTGTGCTCGAAGCCCTCGTTGTTCTTGAAGACTTCGACTTCCGTTCCTTTCAGTACAGCGATGCTGCTGTTCGTGGTTCCGAGGTCAATGCCAAAGTCGATCGTCATCCGGCTCATTCGTGGCCTCCCAGTTACGTGGTTTGTGGAATCAGCGTTTGCGGACTAACTCGCGTTCGGTTCGCGTGTTGAAAAACGTCGCTACGGCCGTGCTGCTACCCATTTGGCATCGGCATGCCACGGTCTCCGGGCGAGATCGACGTCGGCGATTCGTCCGTCCCAGGGTCCGGTCTGACCAGTACCACCTCGCCCATCTGGATTGTTCTTCTGTGCCAGCGGATCGTTGGCTTAATCGTCTCAAGCACCATCTCGCGCCCAACGCCAGCGGTTGGCTGGGAGGCAAGAATCTTCAAGCCGTAATCGCCGCCCTCGGGTACGACTTCGCCGGTATGATCGTGGATGTCGACGCCAGCTTGGTTCAATGCGTCCCACATCGCCTGTGCGTGACGAAAGGGGCGGCGCATTTCGTCGCTTGGCTGCTCGCTCCCCGGCCGAAGCATTTTCTGACGCAATCGCCAAAGGCTCGTGCCGAGGTCCGCGAGGAACCCGTCCAGCGACTGTGCGTTTGGCCGAGTGTCCGCGGTCGGTACGTCGTCCTCCTGCCTCAACAAGAGTGACAGGACGTCGCGGCAGGGTTTTGGAAAGATTGGAGCCGCAATGCGGAATTCCCGAGGAAATTGCCACTGTCTGATTGCGGAAATCACGCCGCCTGAGGTTGTCGCTTTGGGGATGGCAACCCGCTTGGGATCCTGTTGCTCGATGTTCATTCTTGTATGCCTCCCGAAGTCTCACATCGTCGTTGGCCTGAGACCGTCACCGGATGTCTCAAGCCGCTAAAGGGCAGGTCGCGGCTCGCGAAACACGGCGTCACTGCGTGGACGGCCCCTCGCCAAACGACCAGCCTTTACCAAGCATCTCCTTCACCGCGGGGAATTCGTTCTTCGCCGATTCCGGCTTGATGCCGAGTTCCTTCAGACGCGCGTTCAGTTGCGATTCGTCGATGACGCTGCCGACGATCAATCCGACGAAGCCGACAATCAGAAATCCGGCGACGGCGGCCCCGGCAATCTCCCCGCCGACTGCGCCGCCCATCAAGCCGATGATCGCACCAACCGCTGCACCGGCGAATCCAGCAAGGCATCCGATCCCGGCGTTCTTGCCGCTTGACACCTGGGCTTTCTTGCACTGCGAACACCGCGGCACCTTGACGCGGAGTTTGTTCCACTCCAGCCTGTAGCCGTTATAGACGTAAGTTTTCGTAACGTTGCCGTACATTGGGACCTCGATCGCTGAGGCTTCAACGGGGGCTCGCTTTTGGCAGAACCAGCACGTCTGGTAGGTCCTCTGGTATTCCAGATTGCCTTTGACGATCCGCAGGTTTTCCTCCAATCGTGTCCGAGCGGATTGGCTGACGACGAAGGTTAGTGCCGTCTCGAGCAGGCTGACGGACGCCTCCCATTGCTCCGTCTGGTTGCCAAACAAGATTTGACAGCGAAGGAGAGACAGCGCCACTTCGTCATGGGCACCGTCGCGCGTTGAATGTCCAGGTCCAAGGCTGAAATCCAGCAGTTGGAGGAGCGGCCTCGTCTGGTCAAGCAGGCGTTGGGCGAACTCGTCCCCGTGCCGCGGCGTCTGTTCCGCATCTGCTTCTGCTTTCCGGCACGCCAGTTTCACCCGCTCTCGGCTAGGGGCCACAGCGCGCCTCATGGCCTCGCCGATGGCGTGGGCTTCAAAACCTGACGTTCTCACAATTTGCGCGTGACGTTCGGCCTCTGACTTGTCGCCGCGTTCCGCGGCCTGGATTGCGAGTTGAGCATTGATGGTGAGAATCGCGACGGGCAACGAGTTGCGGAATCGGCGGGCAGTGCCCGACGTTAGACGCGGATCATCGAAATCGCGGATGCGAGCGGACCAGCGACTCCAAAACCCTTCGTACTCCATCAGGACTTTCCAACGCTGAAAGGCAAGGGACCAAGCCTTGTCTCGCTGTTCGAGCTGCTTGGCCGAGCGATCCTGCGACCGCCCATCGAGTTCGTGGTCTAACGCCACAAGGTGCGTGAGCACAGCAATATTGTGCATCGAGACATTGCTTTCGCTGCTGTTCATTTCGGCACGACGCCAGGCATTGAACGCATCCTGGACTTTGCCTTCCGCGAGTGCCTTCAGGCACGGATCCTTCGTGCTTTCGCCCAATTGTGCAGGCCAGAACCAGAAGAACTCATCGACGAGACGTTGTTCTGGGTCGTGCAAACGCTGTAGCGCGCTACGGATGACGCCTTCATCGGGGGCAGGCGTAAGCGCCAGCGGGCCCGGCTTACGCGGAGCCCCGTTCCCGTACTTCTCCGTCATCTTGAGCATTTCCGCCCGACGCGAAAGCTCTCTGGGGGACGCATCTGACGGAAGTTCGAGGATCCGGAAGGCGTTGCCGCGGTATAACCCAGGTGTTGCCTTCTGAAGGAGTGTTTCCCAACATTCGACCGGTTTGTCAGCCGCGATCTCCGCTTCGACCGCACGCTCGGCTGCGGCGCCGGAGTTGCCCGCGTGCGAGACAGCTGCTGTGGTCTCGACCTTGTCATGGGATGGGTCGGCCTTGCCACAGAGCGGGCATTTCCGAGTCTTCGCCGGCAGGAACACCCGTCGGCCACAGTACGGACACGTTTCAAGTCCTTGGTACATGCGTCGTTTCTCCCGTAGCGACTTCTTGGCGCGGCTCCATGTGGAGTTACCTCAGTTTCCGGCAATCCCCTTCCAGTCAAAGGCAAACACCTCGGCGCCACAGCTTGAGTTGATACTCGTGTCGCTCACGCAAATCCGGCCACTTATTGAATGCTTCCTCCATCATGTCGGCCGCCTCGACCAACTTGTTCGTCTGACGCGCCAATTCGATGGCGCGGGCCGCCATCCGGCGACCCTGATCCTCGTTCGCAGGCGAAAACCTCCCCAGGGCGCTCTTCGATACACCATCCGATCCAATGCTCTTTTGCTCGCCGCCAACCGACGCGGCGCGCGGCTTCCATCGGTCCAGATCTGCCAACAACTGTCCGGCATTCGCGTGGCGATCGCCTGGCTTGATCGCCAGCGAGCGATACACGATCGAATCTAATACCGGGTCCACCTGCACGTTCAGGCGACTAGGCGGGATGACAGCACGCTGGAAAGACCGCTCGTCCAGCACGTCCGTTTCGCCCGAATCCGCGAAAGGAAGCCGATCGGTCAACAGCAGATATAGCGTCGATCCCAAGGCCCAGACGTCGCCTGCACAGGAGTCGCTTTGCGGATCCTGAAAGACCTCCGGTGGCTTGAAAGCCAGCGTGCCGCGGGCGCTGGCGAGCAGGGTCAATGGGTTCACGTGCTTCGCCAACCCAAAATCCGTCAATCGAGCCCGCAGTCCGCCAACGTCGTAGCCGACCAGGATGTTCTGCGGCTTGATGTCTCGATGGACGATGGGCGGGTCTTCATCGTGGGCCACCGCCAAGCCGCGGCACACCTGCCGGATGACATCGACGGCCGTGTCCACGGGTACGAAGCGACTGCCGTGGGATCGCCAGAATTGCTCCAGGCTGCCGCCAGCCACGTATTCCATCGTGAAGAAGCCGCACATCCCCCGAGACGTGTCCGTGGTGTTGGCGTCAAATACGCGGACGATGTTCGGGTGGCCAATCCGGGACAGCATCAACGCCTCGCCGAGCATCTCCTCGATCTCGCCGATGGTCATGCCGACCATCTTGAAGACCTTCATGGCTTGCCGGCCAAGGAAACGATGCTTGACGCGATACACCTCGGCAAAGGCTCCTTCGCCGAGCAATCGGTCAACCTCGTAGGTTCCACGCACCACTTGCTGTTCTTGGAGCAAACTCACCGAACGCTCCCTATTCTCGTTCTCCGCCTCCGCACGAATTCGTCCCAGCGGGACACGTTCGCAGACCGTCGGAAACCGTAAACGAAGGTCTCGAAAGCTGGGCATTTCCCCAAGGATCGCACGCGTCAGGCACTCGGCACTGAGCAGCTCGGCTAGGACGTCTTCCCCTTCACGCAAATCGGGCCATTCGGCCAGGTAAGACTCCAGGAAACGGGGGCCACCCGTTCGAAACCGCCACTCCTGGTCGACCTTGATCAGTTCCATCAGTACCCGCGTACACATCGGCTCGTCGCACACCGGCACAAACTGCGATAGCTCCGGGCGAGGTGACATCCGCCACGCTTCCTCGAACCGCAGAATTGCCTGGTCGAGCACCATCCAGGAAGGCTCATCGACCGCAGGTTCTGTAAACCGATCAACGCGTGTCATGTCTGCCTCGCGAGTGCTCCGCGACGTACAGCAGGGGCTGGCCCCCTGCACTTCTTCTTGCTCCCTTGCCTACCCGTTAATTACCAAACGGCTCTGCGTTGGTGCAGGATATTTCATTCTTTCTTGACGGACGAAGTTGTGCTTTCAGGGGTCGGTCCCGCGTCGAACCGCGATCGAAGCTGCTCCCCCACGCGGTCAAGCACACGGCGCACCGTCCAGCGGGAATACCCGAGAGCGGAGGCAATTTCGGAGCAGGAGTATCCTTGCAGGCAGAGCGTCACCATCTCGCGTTTGACGTTGTCCAGGGGGGCAAGTACGAACTGGACCTCCTCCGCCAATGAGACTGCTTCCGCGTGCGTCGGCTCGCGGGCCAGGATTTCCGCGAGTAACGTAGCGTCACATTGATCGATTTCCGCTGCGACATTGCGCCGTTGGGCACGGTGCCGCTTACTTTGTCGCCGGACTTTGTTGACCGTGATGCGGACCAATAACGCCCACAGGGACTGGGAGTGCGGCACCACGAAATCCCCGGCTCGGGCCCGGCGGAAGAACGAACGAAACACGGATTGAACAATGTCGTCGGGCTCAAGTCTGCGGGCCATCTGTCGGCTCAGGCGGGACCGTGCCAGTTCGCACAGCCGAGCCCAATAGAGCTGATAGATCTCGGCCGCCGCCCGCTGGTCGCCGTCGTGCCATCGAGCCAGTAGCGTTTGTATGGATTCGTCCGATTCCACCGGCACACCTTTACGCGTTCAGACCCACGGCGTCCGCCATCGTCCAGATTGGGTTTTCCGGGCATCCGCCAACCGTCCGCAGGCAAGACCTAAATTACTACGGTTGGGGAGTACGGGCAAGTACGCAAAACCAGGTTTTCTCAACATTTGTTACGCTGGAAGACGTTTGGCTGGAAAACACCGCAAAATCAAGGACAGCTTGTCACGACTCCACAAGCTGCTCACAATACCAGTGTCCAAGGGGTGAAATTGGCTGGCTCTGCCGGATCTCGACTGGCAGGCCATTCACCTTGACGAGGCTTCAGTCTCATGCCCGACCTGATCGCGCAAGGCTCTGCGCCGGAACATCGCTGGCGGCGAAAGCTCGCGGCTGACCACACGTACGTCTTGGGGCGGGAATCCGGTTTCTGGTCGGCGCCGTGGGACAAGCGCATTTCCCGTCAGCACGCCGAGATCTGCTGGCGGGACGAGCAGTTGGAGGTTCGCCGCTTGCCCGCGGCCCGAAATCCGATCTTTGTCCGCGGCGGGGAGCGCGACCGGTTCACGATCGCTCCGGGCGAGCACTTTGTGATCGGCGAGACGACATTCACGCTGGCGGCCGAGGACATCCGGATCTCGTTGGAACTGCCGCAGCCGGCGGCGGAGCAAACGTTCAGCGCCGACCAACTGAAGCAACTCCGCTTCCGCAACGCCGATCAGCGGATCGACGTGCTGAGCCGCATTCCGGAGATCATTTCCGGGGCCGCCAGCGACGAAGAACTGTGGGTGCGGCTGACCAACGTCCTGCTGTGCGGGATTCCCAACGGCATCGCGGCGGCGCTGGTGGCCGTCGAGGGCGAAGGCGACACATCCACCGTGCGGGTTTTGTACTGGGACCGCCGGCAGGCGTCGGAACGCCCGTTTCAACCCAGCGCCAAGCTGATTCGGCAGGCCATGCGCACGGGCCAGAGCGTGATCCACGTCTGGAACGAAGCGGACCGCTGGACCGCCGCCGGCGGCGTGTTTGACGGCGACTGGGCGTTCTGCAGTCCCGTACCGGGCAAAGCCTGCCGCGGCTGGGCGATTTACGTAGCCGGCCGCTGGTCGACCGAGCCGTCCGGGCCGGCGGGCGTCGCCGTGGCCTCGCTGCAGGAAGACCTCAAGTTTGCCGAACTGGTTGCGACCACGCTGAGCAGCCTGCGGGAAGTGCGGCTGTTGGAGCGGAACCAAGCCAGCCTGCGGCCCTTTTTCTCGCCGGTGGTCCTGGAAGCGCTGGCCGAGCGCGATCCGGAAGAAGTGCTCTCCCCGCGCGAGACGCAAGTGTCCGTGTTGTTCTGCGATTTGCGCGGGTTCGCGCGGCGCTCCGAGCAAGCGGCCGGCGATCTGCACGGACTGCTGCGGCGCGTGAGCGACGCCTTGGGAGTGACGACGCGGCACATCCTGCAGACCGGCGGCGTGGTGGGCGACTTCCACGGCGACGCGGCCATGGGCTTCTGGGGCTGGCCCTTCGAGCAGCCGGATGCGGTGGCCCGCGCCTGCCGGGCGGCGCTGAGCATCCGCGCCGAATTCGCGGCCGCGTCGCTGCGGTCCGACCATCCGCTGGCCGACTTCCGCCTGGGCATCGGCATCGCCACCGGCAGCGCCGTGGCCGGCAAGATCGGCACGGTGGATCAGGTCAAGGTGACGGTTTTCGGTCCCGTGGTCAACCTGGCGTCGCGGCTGGAGGGCATGACCAAGCTGCTGCGGGCGCCGATCCTGCTGGATGCCGCGACGGCCGCGGTCGTGCGGGCCCACCTGCCGCCCGACCAGGCCCGCGTCCGCCGCGTGGCCGTCGTCAAGCCTTACGGCTGCGACGTGCCGCTGGAGGTCAGCGAACTCCTGCCGCCGCCAGCCGAACAGCCGGAGCTGACCGACCAGGACATCGCCACGTACGAGGCCGCGCTGGAATCGCTGCTGGCCAAGGACTGGCAGCGGGCCTTCCAGCTGTTGCACCAGGTCACGGCCGAGGACCGCGTCAAAGATTTTCTGACCGTGTTCATCGCCGAACGCAACCGCACCCCGCCCGAAGGCTGGAACGGCGTGATTCCGCTGGCATCGAAGTGAGTTCGTGCCCGTGCCTTGCCGACTGCTCTCTCTTCCGTTCGTCCACGTTTCAAGGCAACAGTGCGCCCACTTGCACGTCGAGGACTACGCCTGGCGCGAGTTCGAGCTGCAGGGTTTCCGCCGAGCGAAAATCGGTGCGCACCGCGTAGCGCGCTTCCGCCGGGACGGGCGAGCGATACACCTCCACGCAGCGCTCGGGGAGATTGACCAGCCAGTACTCGGCAAGACCGGCCGCGGCGTACATCCGGTACTTGACGGTGCGGTCATATTCCAACGAACTGTCGGCGACTTCGATGCACATCAGGCAGTCTTCGGCAGTCGGATGACGCGTTTCGTAGTCTTCAATCCGGCCGCGGACAATCACGCCGTCGGGTTCCGGCTCGCGGCGAGCCGACAGTGTCACGGGCAACTGCTGGCGGAGATGACAGCCGTACGTCCGCAGCCGCGCGTCCAAGTCCCGAATTCGCTGCAGGCACAGTGCGTGCTTCGGTCCGTGCGCCATCGGATTGCCTCCCCGGTCGCTGCTGTCTTTGCGGACCAGAATCCCATCGATCAACTCGATCGGGGCGCCTTCGCGCAAGATCCCCAACTCGGTCATCCGATGGAACTGATCCACGTCCAGGCGTTCGATCGCCGATCCCAAGTCGGCGACCGGCAACTCCAGTCCGGGTACGACCATGACGGTGTCTCCTCTTCCCCGCGGCCGGCGAGGCCGCAGCTTTGGCCGGGCCGGCGACGGAGGTCAGCAAACAAGGCCCTGCGGAGTCCATTTTAGCCAAGCTAGACAGCGCGGGCAACAACGGACGACGGTCGCCGCACTTGACGGCGGCGGCCAGCGACTGGTTGGCCAAGTCGAACTCGTCGCGTTCCGGCACTTGCTCAAGCCCCCGGCCCGGCTGGACCTCTACAGGCCGGATCCGCACTTGACGCCCGGCACAGATGGCGGAGCAGACCGTGGAGTCGAAATCCGCCGCCGACGCCGACGATCTGCCGCACAGCGTGGCCCGGGAACTCCCGCCGGAACGTGGCCAAAGAACGATCCACTTCTTCGGCCAGGTGCGTCAGATCCGGCTCGAAGAGGCCGTACATCTGGTACACCCGCCGGGCCCGCGCGGGTTCGCGTTTCAAGAGTTCGGCCTGCAGCAGCTCTGGCAAGCCAGCGGGGACGGTCCGATTCCGACGTTCCACAGCCTGCGTCCTGCCGCTGGATTGGACCCACTGCGCACGTCGCATCCGCAATGCGTTTTTTCGACGCCGGACGATTCGAATCGCTGGCGGGCTCTGACACCCGCCTTGGCGATCTTGTCCGAGGTGAATCCCGAAGTGGCCGCCTGGGTCCGGCAAACGCGCCAGGACGGCAAGTTGCACTTCGCTCACCGTGTGAAGGCGGGCAAGCACCCCGACAGCCAGCTGGCCCAATACGACGCACTCGGCGGCCGACTGACGATTGCCAGCGGCCTGTTCGCCGAAAACGACGGGACGATCGCCGCGGTCGACTTTTTCGAGTGGACGGAAGCCGCGTCTATCCCATTCGGGACGGGAACACGTTAGACTGAGAACGATCTGACGATGTTGGCAGCCGCCCAATCCAGCGCAACCGAGGCGGCTTGTGCAGGTGTATCTTCTAGCGGGAGCCGAAACATGATGAGCAATCGGAACGAAATGGGCGATGTGAGGATGAACCGGCGGACTCTGCTTAAGGCGGCGGCCGGACTGGCCGGCGGGGCTTGGGCTGCGGCGTGGTTGGACCAGGCGATGGCAGCGGATCGCGCCCCGAAGATCCGGATCGGCTCGTGCCGGATCGGCTTGACGGACGCCCGGAAGGCGGGCTTGGATGGCGTCGAAATCCGTGTCGGAGGACCGGCGGACACGCTGGAAGTCGCCGACCCGGCCGTCCGGCAGAAATACAAGGACGAGATGAAAGAGACCGGACTGGTGATCTCATCCTTCATGATGGGCTTGCTGAACAGCAACCCGCTGGCCAGCGATCCGCGCGGACCGGCTTGGCTGCAGCAGAGCATCGATGCCGCCAAGGACCTCGGCGCGAAAGTGATCCTGGTGGCGTTCTTCGGCAAGGGGAGTTTGCTGGAGGAGGACGGCCGACTCAAGAAGGCCGATGTGGATGTGGTGGTCGAGCGGGTGAAGGCGGCGGCGCCTCGCGCCCAACAAGCGGGCGTGATCCTGGCCCTGGAAAACACGCTGTCCGCCAAACAGAACATCGAGATCCTCGAACGCATCGGCCACGATTCCGTCGCTGTCTACTACGACGTGGGCAACTCGACGCGCATGGGCTACGACGTGCCCGCGGAAATCCGCTTGCTCAAAGACCGCATCGCCATGCTCCACTTCAAGGACGGCCCCAACTACCTGGGTGAAGGTGTCGTGAAGTACGATCCGATCGCCGCGGCGATCAAAGACATCGGCTACCAGGGCTGGATCGTGCTGGAAACCTCCAACCCGTCCAAGGACGGCGTGGCGGACGCGAGACGCAACGCGGAGTTCATCCGGAAATTGCTGGGAATGAGTAGCGGGAATTCCTGACTCGGCAATACCGGCAATACGGTCTCCATCATTTTCCCGAAGGGCTCTCCCGTGACACGCTGCACCTTTCCCATCGTCCTGTTCCTGGCCGTCTTGGCTGGCTGTCTGCCGGATTCGGCAGCCGCGGCAGAAGCCCCGGCGGCGGACGCTGCTCCGACGCATCCGCTTCTCTACATCGGGACCGAGTTCGAGAACGCTTCGCCGCTGTGGTGGGAGGTCGACGCGGACGGCGCCGTGCAGATCCAGTTGGTCTACGATCAAGAACGCTCGTCGCCGAACCGGGCCAACGGGCATTGGCTGTTTCGCGTCGACGCCGAACCGGGTTCCGACTTGACGCTCGTGCTGGGCCCGTTTGCCAATGTTTGGAACGGCAAGCCCGGCAAGCCGACTCCCGAAGCCACGATTTCGTTCATCTCCGACGACGGCCAGCAGTGGCGAGTCGTCCCGGCCGAGCCGGCCGAGCCCTATCGGCTCAAGCTCCGCGTTCACCTGGAAGGCCCGTCGCTGTATGTGGCCCGTTTGGAGCCGTATCGTCTGTCCGATCTGGAGAAGCTGAAGTCGGACATTGCGGGTCAGCCGCTGGTCGAAATCACCCCCATCGGCCGCACGGTGGAGGACCGCGAACTGGAGATCATCCGCGTCGGCAAGCCGGATGCGCCGCACCGCGTTCTGATTCGCGCGCGGGCGCACCCCTGGGAGCCTGGCGGCAATTGGGTCGTCGAGGGGCTGATCCGGCGACTGCTGCAGGGCGACGAAGACGCCCGGCGGTACCTCGACCGGTATTGTCTGTACGTGATGCCGATGGCCAACAAAGACGGCGTGGCGCGAGGCCGCACGCGCTTCAACCAGCGTGGGATGGATCTCAACCGCAACTGGGACCGCCCCGCCGATCCGGCGCTGGCCCCCGAAAACGCCGCGCTGGAGAAATGGATCGAGACGCAGGTCGCCCAAGGAAAACGGCCGGATCTGGCGATCGATTTCCACAACGATGCGGGCGGCAGACTGCACGTCAGCCGCCCAGAGAGCGGCGTGAGCGGGCTGGACGAATACCTCGCCCGCATGGAACGGTTTGAAAAACTGCTCCGGGAGAAAACCTGGTTCACCGAGGGCAGCACGAAGAGCAATTTCCGCAACCCCGGAACCATCGGCGAAGGGCTGCTGGCACGCTACGGCATCCCCGCCTGCATCCACGAACTGAACGCCAATCACATCGCCGGAGTGAACGATTACCCGACTGCCGCGCACTGGAAACAGTACGGCCGGCAACTGGCCGAGGTGTTCTGGGAGTATTTTGGAGCGGAGTAATTCGACGGTCCAATGCCCCGGGGAACGGTGGGCGTGAGCCCACCGGTTTTCCTCGGAATGGTCCCGCTGGCCACCCCGACCGCAAGTCTCCACGGCGATTCTGGGAGACCTGCGGTCGAGCCCGTGCTGCGGTCGGGCGACCGCAGCAAAACCGGCGACCGCAGCACAACCGGCGACCGCGGCACAACGGGCGTCATTTCGCCTTGGGCCGCTCCGCCATCTTCGTTTGGCCCGCGGCGATGGCTTCGGCGACTTCGGCACGGAGCCGCTCGGCCTGGTCCATTCGGCCCTGGGCGACCAATTCGCGGGCGGCGCGGATGGCGGCTTCAGCGCCGTCGGGCACCTTGTCCTGCCACCAGCTCATCCGCTCGCTGTAGCACCAGACGTACTCGTCGCTGGCGGTCAGCGCGTAGTACACGTTGTGCTCGAAGAACCGCAGCCGCTCCTTTGGCGTCAGGTAATGGCTGAGGTACTGTTCAGGCGGCTGGCGCAAATCCAGCACCTGGTCCATGTACAGCGCCATGCCGGCCTGGACCGTGGCGGCGTGTTTGCCCCGCAACTCCGGCGGGACGAGGCTGAGCGAGCGCTGCCGGATCGTGTGGTATGCGCGGAAGAACTGCTCGCTCTTGGTGAAGTAGTAGGCCAGTTCGTAACCGTCGATGATCCGCGCGTCCGGCTCGGCCGCTTCCAAAGCGCCGTTCCAGAACGCGGACAGCAGTCCCCAATGCTGTTGCGACAGCTGCTTTTGGCGATCCTGAACATCGGGCTTGTCGAGCAAGCCGGAGAACAGGCTCTGGTGGAAGAAGGTCAGCAGCCGGACGTTCGGCAACTCCGCCTGGAGCGCACTCATGAATTGAGCGCCCCGTTTGTGGACCTGCGCCTCGACCTCCGCAAAAGTGCGGTTCGGGTTCATCCCGGGATAGGCCCACGGGTTGTCTCCGTAGGGCTCGGGATCGAACACCAAGCCGACGCAGCGGCCGATCTTGGCGGCCTTGGCGCTCAGCCGCAGGTTGGCCGTGATGGCCTTCCACTGCTCGTCGTTGAACCAATCCATCTTCCAGTTGTTGGCCGCGTACAGGCAGAGAAAGTTGTCGGTGAAGGTCTTCCACTCGATCGCAGCGAGGTCGTCGAATTGCGGCTTCAGCTGCGCTTCGTCCCACGGCCGCGGGTCGAAGGCGTGGTTCCACTCCCGCAACCGGAAGATGACGCCGTCGAACGGTTTCTTCTCCATGTTGCGAATGTCGTTCCGCACCTGGTCCGGGTAGGGAACATCCCAGCCGTACTCGATCAGCTTCTTGACGGGGCGTGCCGGGGGCGATGACTGGGCGTACAACGCGGCTGGGGCGGCCAGCAGCCAGGCGGTGAGGGAAATGATGATGGGTTTCATTTCGGCGTGTTACCTTTCTTGCCAAGGGTGGGTGTAACGGTTCACGGCGGCAGCTGCTCGGCGCGGGTCTCCGACCCCGCCGACCGAAGGTCTCCAAAGCCCTTTTCGTCCGGGCCTCTGAGGACGGCTGCAGCGGCTTACGGGGCCATTCTGACGATCTCCGCATCGTCATACCAGATGGCTCCGTCGCTGCCTGCACCGTGCAGGATGATTCGCAGCCAGCGGGCGGAGTCGGGGACCTCCGCATCCACCGACAGTTGCTGCCACGCCCCGTCAGCGGTCAAAACAGCGCTCTTCGTCACCACGATGGGACGGTAGTCGGTGTCGGAGAACGCGACGGCGAGATAGCTTCCGCCGGTCATCGCCACGGCCTTGCCCCAGACGGAGGCCCGGTACTCTTCGCCGGGCCGCACGCGCACGGCCTTCGGCCACGTCTGTTGCCAGTCCAGGCCGAGTTTGGGCGGCCAGAGCACCAGCGCCGATTGCCGCCCGGTCCGCACGTGTTTCTCCCAGTGCGTTCCCGCGCGATACCACTCGGCCCGCCCTGTCCGATCGCTCGGGTCCAGCCAGCCGACGCACCAACCGGCGGGCACACCGTCGCCGTCCCCGTCCTCGAAGGATGGGTTGAAGACGAGATTGATGTTCGGGGCATTGGGCTCCGGCTCCACGTACGGCTTCTGGGCAAAGGCCAGCGCCGAATGGATCGCATCGGCGCAGACGCGAGTACACTCGTGGGCGCAATCGACGGCCGCCGCCTCGAACTCGGCCGGCTTCTCCGCTCGCAACTTGGCGACCGCTTCCACCACGGCGGCCGCCATCGTCTGCTGCGCGGCCTGCCGCTTGGCGTCGTCGAGCGGCATTCCTGAAGACGCGAACAGCGGGGCCAGGCGTTGTTCCGTCCAGCCGGTCAGCTGCTCGACGCGGCCGGACAGGGCTTGGGCCGCCTCCTTCGGGGTCTCGCCCAGGACGCGCGGCGTGTAGCCTTCGAGCCGGATATGCCCGGTCGCCTTGACGTGGAAATTCCGGTGGACGGGCTGGATGTGGGGGAACGAACCGCTGTCCTGGATGTAGTGCAGCATCACGCCCAGGACGCGGCAGCCTTCCTCCAGTCGGCCGTTCTCCAGCGCCTTGACCGCGTTGCCGAAATAGACCCCGGCCGCCTCGCAGCTTTGCGGCGGTGCATGCGGATAGCCTTTGCCTTTCTGCAGCACCGGATCCCACTGGCAGTAGAAGGAGACTCCCCACAATCGGCGCGCGTCGGGCATCCGGGCCGCCAGCGGATCGCCCGTGCCGCCGCCCCACTGGCCGTAGCAGGGCCAGTTGATGTCGGGAAAAGTGCAGTACCGCTCGGCGATCGCCGCCCGTTCCGGCCGCAGGTACTCTTGCTCCTCAGCGGGAAGCGACTCGATGGCCGCCGCCGAAATCCGCTGGTGTTCGCCGCCCCAAGGGTACGCCGACGGCGGAGCGGACCAAGCCAGCCCCAGCCAAAGAACAAGCACCGTGCGGGTCGGCACCGATCGAACGCACATGATCGAGTCTCCGTAAAGCGTCAACGACGCACGGGGCCGAAAACCCGCCGAACGGGTCCGGGGCGCAGTTCCGCGCGTCGAGGGCCTATCCGCCCGTCGAAAAAGCCGCTTTCCGTGGAATGTACGAAGCAGGCCGGCCGTGCGGCAACGCTCGGTCATGTCGCCCGTGCCAGTCCCCATCCGCTCGACGTATTTCGTCGGGTACAGCGGGTCGGCCATGACAAGCCTGGAACCAACGCTTACCATATCCGGCGGACGGCCGATCGGCAACGGGAAGGTGACGGCGCCGACGGGCTTGTGCCCGATGGCTTTAGCGCCAAACCCGATGAGTGCGGAAGACACAACATACGAAACACCCAGTTCGCCCTCACCATCCTGCTGACGCCGCTGGCCGCGGTTCATGCCTCGGGGGAGACACTCCGCGACGAACCGGCAAGTCGCCGGGACGCGATGTTGCGGACCAGCAACCATCTTGGAGGAACCTATGAAACGCACTTGTACCCTGATTGCTGCCCTGTGGCTCGCCCCGTTGGCCGTGCTTCACGCGGCCGAGTCGAAACTTGCCAAGCCCAACATCGTCGTGATCTTCATCGACGACCTCGGCTACGGCGACATCGGTCCCTTTGGCGCGACGAAACAGCGAACGCCGAACCTGGACCGCATGGCGCGGGAGGGGATGAAACTCACTTCTTTCTACTCCGCGCCGGTGTGTTCCGTCGCGCGGGCACAACTGCTCACCGGCTGCTACGGGGCGCGGGTTTCCGTGCCGGGCGTGTATGGACCGGGAGGGCGCAACGGACTGCACCCGGCCGAGTTCACGATCGCCGAGCGGCTCAAGGAACAGGGCTATGCGACGGCCTGCGTGGGCAAATGGCATGTCGGCGATCAGCCCGAGTTCCTGCCGACGCGGCAGGGTTTTGACCGCTACTTCGGCATTCCCTACTCGAACGACATGCAACGCCGCTCGACGACGACCGGCGAAAACGTGGTGCCGTTGTTGCGTGACGACCAGGTGGCCGAACTGCTCACGGACGAGCAGCAGAGCCGCATCGTCGAGCGTTACACGGACGAGGCGATCGGCTTCATCCAGGCAAGCAAGGACCGGCCGTTCTTTCTGTACTTGCCGCACACCGCCGTTCACACGCCGATCTGGCCCGGCGAGGCGTTTCGCGGCCAGTCCGCCAACGGGCGCTATGGCGACTGGGTGGAGGAAGTGGACTGGAGCGTCGGCCGGGTGCTCGACACGTTGCGTGAATTGAAACTCGATGAAAAGACGCTCGTGGTCTTCACCAGCGACAACGGCCCTTGGTTGATCAAAGGCCCCGACGGCGGCAGTGCCGGCCCGTTGCGGGGCGGCAAGGGGAGCACTTGGGAAGGCGGTGTGCGCGTGCCGACGATCGCCTGGTGGCCTAGCAAGATCGCTCCCGGCAGCGTGTGCGACGCGGTGGCGGGCACGATCGATCTGCTGCCGACCGCGGTCTCGATGGCAGGCGGCACGATGCCGGCCGAGCCGGCGATCGACGGACGCGACCTCTCGCCGCTGCTGTTCGGCGAGACCCAAGAGTCCCAGCGTGAAGCCCACTACTACTTTGCTGGCTACCATCTCCAGGCCGTGCGTCAGGGACCGTGGAAACTGGCCATCGCCACGCAGCCCGAAACGATGGGCAGAGAAGCCAGCCGCGACGCCGCGAAAAACCCGCGCCTGTACGACCTGGATCAGGAAATCGGCGAGCAGACCGACCTCGCCGACAAGCATCCTGAGATCGTCGCCAAACTCCAGGCCATGGCCACGAAGATGAGCGCCGAAATCGGCGGCAACAGCCCCGCCGCGCGACGTCCCGCTGGCGAGGCCGCGAATCCGCAGACCCTGTACCCGTCCGAGGCGCGCAAGCCTCGTGCCAAGCAGGCCGCCAAGCGCGCTGCCGCGTCCGTCAAACCGGCCGACCTCAGCCAACTCAAACCAGGCGACTGCATTTCCACCGACGCCGCTCCGCAGATCGCCGGCAAGCCGTTCACGATCTCCTGCACCGTGGCGGCCACGCCGCCGGAGGGCATCCTCGTCGCACATGGCGGCACTGCTGTCGGTTACGCTTTGCACCTGCGCGGCGGGCGCGTCGTCTTCACCATCCGCGACAAAGGAGGCGAGTGCCATGTCGAGGCGGCCCTTCCCGCGTCCGAGGATCCGCAGCGAATCGTCGCCTCCCTAGCCGCCGAGGGCACCCTGAAACTCCAGATCGGCGACCAACCGGCCGTCACTGCCCCAAGCCCAGGTCTCCTCTCCCGTCAACCCCAGGAGGACTTCTGCCTGGGACACGACAATGGCAGGCCCTTGACAACTTACGCCACCCAAGCCGTCTTCCCAAGCCGCATCTCCGACCTGAAGATCACCACGCCGTGAAAGGCGAGACGCGGGTTCTCCCCGGCACAATTGCGGCCAGCAGCATACGGACGCCAAGACCGCCACAAAGCCAAGGCGTGGGCAAGTGAACAAGCGGACTTGGTTCACGTCTTGACGAATAGGATCGACCGGCTTTCTTTGCTTGCGTCCTTGATCCGTCGGCTTGATGGCGACACGCGTCGCCTGCCAATCGCTCGCAGTGCGAGAGGTCTGCATTCCTTTGACGAGATTGCCGAGATGCGAAACCTTCCGGATGAAGTCAGACTCTTGGAGGACAACTGGGGTGGCTTAACCGGGGAGATTCCCGAGAACGCATTTGCGGTGCCGATGGGTCCAAGTTGTGTCCGCTCGGATATTTCGACAAAGCACGACATCAAGAACCGTGCCCATCACCCCCGCTGGACGCAATACTGGATGAGCCTCTGGGGAGCGACAATTGAGGCCATATCCCTTGCCTGGAGGGTCCCGCTTCAGGACGTCCTTGAAGCGTCGGATATCTCATCCAAACCGTACAAGGAAAGCGTTGACGCCGATGGGCGAAAATGGATCAAGAGTGCTTGTGACGTCATTCGCCGGCCAAAGAAGCACCACGGATGAATCGCGCCGTAACTCGCGTCCCGCAATCATGCCGACGCCGCATCAGCCGCTGGCCACGTGGTCGGGTGGCGTGGGCTTCCGTCTGCAATCTATCTCGTCGGAAACCTGAACTGCACCCGGAAGTGGTCGTCCGTCGACGGGCTGAAGCGGACATGAATCTCGTTCTTATTCTCGATCTGACCGACAGGGGTCATCGCGGCGACTGTCCCTTGAGTAGTGCCACCAGATAGGCGGCGCCGTCTTCCGTGAGCCGGTATTTCTGCAGGCGGCTGTTTGGCTTGTTGGGGATCGTGTATTCGATGGCTTGTTCTGCCAGCAAGCGGCGTATCACTTGGTTTAGTCGCCCGGAGATTTCTTTCTGACCGAGGTGCGACGAGATTTCTGCCTTGCCTCGGGGAGCGTCGACCAGGAACCTGAGCACACGCGACTCGATTGACTCTGGCTGCCTCCCTTCTCCGCCGACGACTTGTCCGGTCGCCTTACCCGATTCTGGCTGCGACTCTGGCTGTGACTCTGGCTGTGACTCTGGCTGTGACTCTGGCTGTCGCCCGACTTCCCCGGTGACTTCCCCGGTGACTTGGCCCGCGACTTGCCCTGCGACCTGCCCTGCGACTTGTCCGGTCCGGGTCCGTTTCTTGCCTGAGACGGCCTCGAAGGCCCGTTCGGGGTTGCGGCGGATGGTGGTGACGAAGCCGTCGGTCAGGGTGAACTCTGGCTCGGGCAGGCCGGCCTTGCGGCAACGCTTGATCATGTCGCCTGTGCCGGTTCCCATCCGCTCGATGTATTTCGTCAGGTACAGCGGCTCGGCCAGCAGCGGGTTGCCAGGGACCGATCCGTGGGGCTGGCGGAGCATTTCCAGGGTCAGCGACGGCGGCAGCGTGCCGGGGTTCCAGACCTCCAGCCGGTCGGCGAACAACATGACCTGGACGCTGCCGGTGCTCGTGTAGTCGCGATGGGCCACGGCATTAACGATCGCTTCGCGGACCACCTCGGGCGGCATCTCGTAGGCCACGGGGGCTTGCGTCGAGTGCTCCCGTGTGCCCACCGCCAGATTGATCTTCGACAGCACGAAATCCACGGCCTGGTCGACCAGATCGAAAACCGTTCCCTTGTAGACCTGATACGAAGGGATCGGCTTGGCCAGCTGCGTGCCGTGGAAGTGGGCGCACTTGACCTCGGACGACAGCAGGAACCGCTGCGGCGCGGCACCGAACAGCAACACGGCAGCGTGCGTGGGCCGCCCTTCGCGGATCAGATTTAGGTGCGTCAGCACGTCCTTGATACCGGCGGCCTGCGGCAGCGGAAACCCGCGAGCGCGCCGGGCCAGTCTCACAAACTGGCGGATGTTGTCCTCGGACAGGTCCCGGAGCCTGGCGTCGCGGCAGACCATCGTGTCGAACGGGCCGGTCCGCACCAATTCCGTGGCAGCCAAGTAGTCCACCAGGCTCGCGTAGACCGCCGCGATCAGTTCGGCGGTGGTGCCAAACCGCCGCCGGACAAGTTGGCTGCCGGCCTTGCGAATCAGAGCCTGCATCTTCGGCTGCCGCCCGCGGTCGTCGGCGCCCTTGACGAAAATCAGGCGGTGCTTGCGCCGGCGCGTGGCCGCGTCGAATTCCCGCTCGGTCGGGGAGAAGCCTTCCGCGTCCTCGAAGCCGTACTCCCGCCCGAAGAGTCCCAGGTACACGTCGCAGCGCTGCACTTTGTCCAAGTAAACCTCGTCGGCCCGGCGGTCGGCGGCCGGGACTTCCTCAAACAGAAACGGCTCGAAGAACCGCCGCAACAGCGGATCGCCACGCAGGTACGCCGCGAGCGCCGCCCGCTCCGCGGCGAACTCCTTCTGCACGCTGCTGATAAACAGCCGCAGAGTCCTCATGGAACTCCTGTTTTGGGAGAACTGGTGTCGCTGTTTCTGTGGCCGTGGCAAGCCTGGAATCAACGCTTACCATATCCGGCGAGCGACTGATCGGCAACGGGAAGATAGCCGCGTTGTCCGGCTTCTGTGCGATATTTGATGCCGCGCTCACCGATGCGCGGCGGGGCTACGCGGCCTTGTCGCTGAACTGGGGCGGCAACCCGCTGAATTTCGGCCGTTCCACGATGGTCCACGACGGTCCGCAGACCGATTGAGGCAAACTCGATGCCACGCATCCGCCTCAGCGAAACAAGACCAATCATCTCGCCGGACCGCTCACGCCGGACGAGTTCACGCTCGACAGACGAACGACTTCCGCGCCCCGACCGGCAACATGGCCTGGAAGACTTGCGGGGATCCGGCCTGGCGGATTGCGCTGCGCGTGATCCCGGGCTGCGGAGGAAGGCCCGCGTCCCCGCCGCACAAACTTGGCGGGTTCGGGTTTACTCCTCTTGTCAGTCCTGCAGCAACCCGTCAAGATGCTGCAGTCGGGGATCCACGCCTTAAGACCATTTTCGGAGGAGACCTGTCCCATGCAATTCGATCACATTGGCGTCGTCACCACGGAAAAGAAGCCTGACGAAATCTACGTGGCGCCGACCAAGGTCTGGGTGACGAACTTCCAGACGCATCCGCAGCGGATCGAGTGGCTGCGGTTTGAACCGGACAGCCCGGTCACGGGCAAAGTGCGCGAGATGCCGCACGTGGCGTACCGGGTGGACAGCATCGCGGAGGCGTCCCGAGGGATGAAAGTCCTCCTGGAACCGTTCGACGCGGGTATCGCCGTGGTGGGGTTCTTCGAGACCGCGGACGGCGGTGTGGTTGAGTTCATGGAATATCCGAAGGAGAAGGAGTAACAACCATGTTGAAGATCAAGACGGTGATGGTAACGGGGGCGAGCGGCAAGCTGGGCGGGCCGCTGTGCGAGGCCCTGGTGGCCGAGGGCTATCACGTGTTCGCCGCCGACCGCCGGCTGCCGGTGGGAGTCTCGGGCGTCGAGGAGGTCCAACTGGACGTGGCTGACGCTCAGGCCGTCGACGCCCTGGTCGCGCGCAGCGACGCCGTGATCCACCTGGCCTCCTGCAAGGAATCTCGCGAGGCCGTGATCGACGTCAGCGCGCGGGGCACGTTCAACCTGCTGGAGGCGGCCGCCCACACGAAGAAGCCGCAGCGCGTGATCCTGGCCAGCGGCGACGCCGTCAACGGGATCTACTTCAACCCGCAGCCGGTGCCCATCACCGAAACCATGCCGATGGTGGCCTATCCGGGCTACTACCCGCTGTCGAAGGTGATCGAAGAGACCATGTTCCAGGAGTACTTCTGGCAGGCCAAAGTGCCCACGGTCTGCCTGCGGATGTCGTGGATCCAGGCCGAGGACGACATCCTCACGCATCTGACGGTGGCCGGCGGCCAGTTCGGCGTCCCCGTCTGGTCGGAACTGATGAACGATCGGCAGCGGGCCGAATTCTCCGGCACACGAGACGCCGCCGTCGCCTTGCGCCATCCCGACGGCACGCCGATGCGCCGGCACATCGTGGCCGTGGAGGACTGCGTCCAGGCGTACCTGCTGGCCCTGAAGACCGAGGGCATCGAGGGCGAAACGTTCATGATCGCCATGAACGACCCGTTCAACTACGTGGAGGCCGCCGCGCACGCCGCCAAGCAACTGGGCATCGAGACGCTGGATCTGGTGGACCCGGTGGGCCAGGATTTCTGCGTGGATACGACCAAGGCCCGCTACGTGCTGGGGTACCGGCCGAAGTACGACATCTTCGCGCTGATCGACCAGGCGGCCGAGTTCCGCCGCTCGGGCGCTCAGCGACGGGCGAGGTCGGGATTCAAGGGGTAGATCAAAGAGTTTGGAGGGAGATGTGTGCTGATGAGTTTGGCAACGGCCTACGCCCATGTCACCGTCGACGATCAGGGAACGGCGCGATTGGGCACAAGTCGCTACAAGGTGCTGCACCTGGCCGCCGAGCATTACCATTACGGCTGGACGGCCGAGGAACTTCTTCGGCAGCACCCCGACCTGCGACCGGAAGAAGTCTATGCCTCGCTCGCGTACTTCTACGACCATTTCGACGAGTTGATAGAACAGATGCATGCCCAAGAGGAAGAACTGGCCACGTTGAGGCCGAAACCCTCGCTTTCGCGAGCCGAACTGCTGCGGCGCACGAGGGAAGGGGCGTGAGTGGCCATCAAGTACTACATGGACGTGCATGTACCGGCGGCGATTACCGAAGGGCTCCGCCGCCGCGGTCTGGACGTCTTGACGAGCCAGTGAATTGCGTCACCTTCCTTCCCTTAACTTAACCTCTCTGACGAAGATCGCATAAGGAGCGTCACCATGCACTTGAAAGACAAAGTCATTTTGATTACGGGCGGGACATCGGGGATCGGCGAGGCTTGCACGGAGTTGTTTTGCCGTCACGGGGCGAAGGTCGTCACGATGTCGATCCAGCAGACGGAGGGCGCGGCCCTGGCCAAGCGGCTGTGCGACGAGGGCGGCACGTGCCTGTTCCACTACGGCGACACGAGCAAGGAGGCCGACGTGAAAGCGGCCGTAGATCTCGCCATCGCCCAATTCGGTCGGCTCGACTGCGTGCATGCCAACGCCGGCGTGTTGCGCAACCAGAAGATCACCGACATCACGCTGGACGATTTCTACACCCTGATCAACGTGAACTTGCTGGGGCCGGTGCTGGTGGCCAAGTATGCCATCCCGGTCATGGAGCGTCAGGGGAAGGGGGTCATCTGCTTCACGACCTCGGTCGCCGCGGACATCGGCTTTCCAGCTCACGCCGTGTACGCCGCCTCGAAGGCGGGCGTCGTGGCGATGATGCGCAGCCTGACGACCGACCACAGCCCCCAGGGCGTGCGGTTCGTAGGCGTCAGTCCGGGCACGATCGACACGCCCATGCTGGCCGCCTCCTGTGCGGGCTTTTCCAAGCCCAAGGACGAGTTGTACGCCGAGGTGGCCAAGAAGATCCCGGTCCAGCGGATGGGGAAGCCCAGCGACGTGGCCAACGTCGTCGGTTTTCTGTTCACCGACGAGGCCGGCTTTGTCAACGGCAGCATCGTACACTTGGAAGGCGGCACACGGTGTTTGCCGCCTTGGTGATGTTGCCGAGATCGGTCCGCCCCCACGGCGTTCGCTCGTTCCCAGGCTCTGCCTGGGAACGCCCTGTCTGGCCGGCTCTGCCGGCCGGATGTGCGGCGGACCCTCACGGCCAGTGGGTTACGGGGCAGATCCCCGTAACCAGGGCTGGGCTGCCCGTCGCCGCCGCTCCGCAGCGTGCTTGTTAATTCGCCCGCCCTGAAGCAAACTGGAGGGATGGACGTCACCATCATCGTAGCGCTGGCTTTGGCGTTGGGCTTGGGGCTGCTGGTCGGGCTGCAGCGGCAGTGGACCGCGCATCACGTCACCGGCATCCGCACGTTCACCCTGATCACCGTCCTGGGCACGCTGCTGGGGTTGCTCAGTCAAAGCGGCGGCTACTGGCTGGTCGTAGCCGGTTTTCTGGGGGTGGTTGCCATCCTGGCCGTCGGCACCGTGCTTTCGTATCTGGGCCGGCAGGAGGAGTTGGGGCTGACTACGGAAGTCGCGGCGCTGGTGATGTACGCCGTGGGCGTAGCCCTGGCGTACGGCCAGACGGAGTTGGGTCTGATCGTCGGCGGCGGCGTGGCGGTGCTGCTGCAATGGAAGCAACCGCTGCACACGCTGGTAGGACGCTTCAGCGAACCCGACATCCGGGCGATATTCAACTTGGTGCTGATCGCCCTGGTCATCCTGCCGGTTCTGCCCAACCACGGGTACGGGCCCTACGGGGTGCTCAATCCGTTCGAGATTTGGCTGATGGTCGTGCTGATCGTGGGGATCAGCGTGGGCGGGTACATCGCGTACAAGTTCCTGGGGGCCCGGGCCGGCACGCTGTTGGGCGCGGTGCTGGGGGGCGTGATTTCCAGCACGGCGACGACCGTCAGCTATGCCCGCCGGACTCGCCACGCGGCGGAGGCCGTTGGGCTGGCCGCCTTTGTGATCGTGATCGCCTCGACCATCGTCTTTGGCCGCGTGATTTGCGAAATCGCAGTGGTCGCGCCCGAGTTGCTCCCGGCCATCGCCCCGCCTTTGGTGGCCGTCATGCTGGTGATGGGCGTCTTGGCGGCGGTGATGTATGTTGCGCGGGGTGGGCAGGCGGAGCAGATGCCGCGGGAAGGAGACCCCTCGCAGTTGAAGGTGGCGGTATTGTTTGGCCTGTTGTACGCGGCGATCCTGTTTGCCGTGGCGGCGGGGCAACAGTGGCTCGGCGACCGCGGCCTCTACTTGGTCGCCGTGATCTCGGGACTGACCGACATGGACGCCATTACGCTGTCGACGGCCCAGTTGATCAAGCGTGGCGAATTGGACGTCGACACCGGCTGGCGGATGATCCTGCTGGGAGCGCTCTCCAACATCGTGTTCAAAGGCGCGGCCGTCGCCGTGCTGGGACATCGGCGACTGCTGCGGCGCGTGTCCGTCGCTTTCGGCGTCGTGCTGCTGTGCGGCGCGCTGCTGTTGGTGCTGTGGCCATGATCACGGCGGCCCCAGCACGACAGCGGCGGTTTGGCCGGTCTCGGATTGGTTCAGCACCAGGGCGGTGCGCCGGTCGGCCGTCAGGGGTTGGCCGTGGACGACGTTCACCGGGCAGGCCGGATCCGGAAACTCGTAGTTCAGCGTCGCGGGCACCGTCCCGGTGGTGACGGCCATGACGCTGGCGGCCATCTCGACGGCGCCCGTTCCGGCGCCCAGACAACCGAAATAGCTCTTGGGCGCGGTCACCGGGACGTCGCCCAGGCAATCGCGGATCGCCTGCGCCTCGTAGCGGTCCCCGTCGATCATGCCGGAGCCGTGGGCGTTGACGTGGCCGATGTCGGCCGGGGCCAAACCCGCACTGGTCAGCGCTCCCTCGATCGCCCGCCGGATGCCTTCGACGCCGGCAAAGTGCGGACTGGGCGCGCGATCGAAGCTGCGGCCGAAGCCCAACACGCGGGCCAGGATCGGCGCGCCGCGCGCTTCGGCATGAGCGCGGCGCTCCAGGATGAACGCACCGGCGCCCTCGCCGATCACGCCGCCGTCCCGCTGTGCGTCGAAGGGCCGGCAAGCGCGCTCGGGCTCCTCGTTGCGGTGCGACCAGTACACGTCGCCGCGGTACAGGATGCGCGTCAAGTTGACCCGCGTGCCCTGGCCGCCGGCAATCATCACGTCGGCGGCGCCGCGCTGGATGTAGCACACGCTCTCGATCAACGCCAGCAAGCTGGACACTTCGTCCAAGGTGATCGTGTTGTTGGGGCCGCGGGCGTCTTCGGTAATCGCGATATGACAGGCGACCATGTTGGGCAGGTACTTGAGCATCCACAAGGGATACAGGTCGCTCATGGCCCCCGCGCCCCACCGTTCCGGGCGCAATTGGCCGTCGATCACGCACTTGCGATAGGCATCGGCCAGCTCTTCCAGGTCGCAGTAGAACATCTCGCTGCCCAGCACCACGCCGAAGCGGTCCGGGTCGACCTTTCCGGCGCTCAAACCGGCGTCCTGCAACGCCAGCATGGCGGCTGCATAGCCGGTCTGGATCTCGCGGCACATGACTTTCAAGCTCTTGCGCGGTTTCACGAAGTGCTTGCCGTCAAAATTCTTGACCTCCCCGCCGAATCGGACCGGCAAATCCGACCCAGGCGGCAAAGTCAGCGGAGCCACGCCGCTGCGGCCTTCGAGCATCGCTTTCCAGTAGGCGTCTTTGCCGATCCCGATGGGGCTGACCACCCCAACGCCGGTAATGACCACCTCAACCGAGTCCGCCATCACGTTTCACCTGATCGCTGAGCCTTTTTTTTGCCTTCGCGCCCGGATGCCTCTGGGCTCGAATATAAACCCCAGTGTGCGGCCTGACCAGTCCTAACCGCGTTTATTTTCGGCCTTCCCTGCCGAACTCTTATCGGTTCCGCCGGCCCGTGGTTTCCAGTATGGCGATCAAACTCAATACGCACAGGATCATGAGCACGATGATGGCTGCCCCCATCCGGTCCACACGGTACAAGAGCAACGCCCCCAAGCCGCAGGTCGCCGTGGTCAGGTAGATCGTGAGAACGGCCTGCCCTTTTGTCAAACCCAGTTCGACCAAGCGGTGCGAAAAATGGCTCTTGTCAGCCTGAAAAGGGCTGCGCCCTTCGCGGACGCGAATCCACAACACGGTCGTCAGATCGTACAACGGCACGGCCAGCACGCACAACGGAGCAAAGACCGTGTGCTGCGACGTGCTTTCATAGCTGGCAAACGTCGCCTGCAGCGTGCAGATGCCGATACAAAACCCCACAAAGTAGCTACCGGCGTCACCCATGAACAACTTGGCGACCGGCCGATTGTGCCACAGAAATCCCAGCAGCGATCCGACGAGCACGAGCAAGAACCCGCCTACGAACAGCTGCGGCTGGCGCGTGTCCGGCGCAGGCGTCGTCAGCAGCACGGCCGCCAGCAGCCCCGCCGCAATCGCGGCGACGCCGGCCGACAAAGCGTCCATGTTGTCCAGCATGTTGAAGGAATTGATCAGGGCCACGATCCACAGGACCGACAGCAACCAGGTCACCAGCGGCAGGTTGATGAACGCCGTCAGCCGCCAATCCTGCAACGAGACGCACGTTGCCGCCGTGCCGAATTGGACCGCCAGGCGGAGCTTCCAGCCCAGCCCCCAGCGATCGTCGGCCAGCCCCAGAACCATCAACACCGTGCCGGCCCCCAACAGGAGCCAAAGCCGCGGCGACTGCTGCAGCAAGCCCCCCACGTGCTGGCGGGCCTCGGCCGGCAGCCACTCGGGGGCCACCACGCCCGCAGCCATCAGCCACAGCAACACTTGCCCGACCGCAAACGGCAGCACCACGGCCAGCCAGATCGCCACACCGCCGCCCAACGGCGTGGGCGTGACGTGGACTTTGCGCGCCGCCGGCTTGTCGATCAGCCCCCAGCGCGGCGCCCAGCGGCGGACCAGATACGCCGCGGCCAGCGCCGTGACCAGACTGGGCGCGACGACCGCGGCGACGAACCACAACGGAACCTCAGTTGGCATGTTTTCGTTCCCGCAGGAAATTGCGGCAGCGGGTAAAGAACTCGTGGTACGCCGCGCTGCGATAATCCGGGTACGTCCAATCCCGCCCTTGCCAGCCGCGGCCGCGCTGGTAGTACAACGTCACCTCGGCGTAAATGCCCCGCGCCAAGTACAGCCGATGATCGCGGTCCTTGGTGGTCGCCAAGACCACCTTGGCCTCCGTGACGTAGCCCGGATCCAGGTTCAGCGGCCGCAACTCCGGGCCGCCGTGCATCTGGCGAAACTGCTCCTCCCAGCCGTTCGTCTGGTGCTTGACTTCGACCAACACGGCCGGATCCACCAGATCCGCAAACGCGAGCAGGACCTTCTTCAACCCGCTGCCCATCGTCTGCTCGTAGTAGCCGGTGTTCTCGAACTCGAAAACGTCGCTGGCCAGGGCCAGCGGGCCCCACTGTCGGCAGGCCTGTTGGCGAGCCCACTCCAAGGCGGACTCGTGGCGGCTGAACGCGGCCAGCAGCAAGACCACCGGATAGTGCGGCCGGATTTGTCCCATGACGTGCGCCACCCGCCATTCGCAGCGATCCACCTTATCGGGAACTCAATCCGTTCAACATCTCGCCGCGCTGGTGGAAGGCGCGATCGAGGTCCTCGATCTGCTGCAGCCACTGGCGCACGATGGCCTCCGGGACTTCGGCGCCGCCCGCCGTCTGTTCGATCGCAGCAGCCAGCTTGTCGACGCTCTGCACCAGCGTGGAATCGTGCTCGTAGACCCGATCCAGCAACTCCACGTCGACGCGCACAAAGTCGAAGAAGCCGCTGTATCCGCGCACCGCGCTGCGGAACCGGAGGATCAAGGCATCCAAGCGGTTCTTGACTCGTTCCCAGGCCGTCAACTGGTCGATCCGGCCCGCCTCGACCAGCGCGGTCATCGCTGCGTCCAGCGAACGCTTGCTCTGCTGCAGCCGATCCGCCATCCACTGCCGCAACAGATGGTCGCTCTCCTGACGGTAGTCCTTTTCCAGGTAACCCCGAAAGCCCGGGATGGAACGTAGGAATGACTCGATGCCGCCGCGATTCTCTGCATGCCGTTTGGGATCGATCATGATGAAGTTCTCTCGATATCGCGGAAGTCACGAACTGGAAACGGCACCAGCATACCAGATCGGCAGGGCCTTGTGCACGCTGCGCAACAAAAAACGGAGTGCCGGCACGGGCCGGCACTCCGTCCGACTGAGAACGCAACGTTCTCGGTCGTAGCCGGACTGCGCTTGGCTCAGATCTGCTGCTGCTTGGCCTTCTCCAACTGCTGCCGCAGTTCGTCCAGTTGCCGTTGCATCCTTTTTTCGTTTTCGCGAAGCTGCCGGTTCATCTCCTCCAGCTTTTCGCGGACCCGGCCCAAGTCGGGGGCAGCGGGTTCCCGCTTCTTTTCCGGTTCCGCTTTCGGAGCCGATTCCTTCGCGGGCCCTTCCGGGCGGGCGCCCGGCATCACGACGGGTCCCTGGCCAAAGACGTAGACCCGCGCGCCGCCCCCCAGCATGGCTTTGACCGCAGGCCGGACGTCTTCAGGCAACTTGTCCAATTCCTTGTCGGTCACTTCCCACTTCTGGTCGCCCTGCTGAACGATGATCTTGGCGGGCCCCTCCTGTTGCCGCGTGATCGTGACGCTGGTGTTCTTCGGCATCTGCAGCGTCGCGGACAACCCCGAGTAGATCTCGAAACGGCGCCCTTTGAGTTCCTTCGGCACGACCACACCGGGATGCACAAAGAACATCCGCAGCGGGTCTTCGCCGGCCGCGCCACGCTCCAGCCGCTTCATCATCCAATCCGTGATCCGCCCCCAGTCGCCGCCACCGGGCATCGGGGGAACGGCGATCCCAGCCGGTCGCGGCGCCGGCTTGACGGTCACCGTCGTCTCCTTCCCCTCCCGTAGCAAGGCCAGCTTCGCTTCCCGGTCCTTGTTCTCCGCAACCGCCTTCATCAGGCCCTCGACGTCCGTCAACGTGACGTCGCCAAACTTGAGCAGGATGTCGTTCTGCCGAATGCCGGCCTTGGCCGCGGGCGAGTCGGGCACGACCTGCTCGACCACGACGCCGGCATCCAACTTGAGATGCGTCTTCAACAGCGTGTCGGCTGGTGCCCCCAGGATTCCCAGCCAGTGGCCGGTCGCAGCCTCTGCCGCTTCGGCCGCAGCCTCTGCCGGGGCCGTCGCCGGTGCCTTCTGGTCCTCGTCGGCCGCCCCGGCCCAGCCGGTCAAGAACACGATCGCCAAGGGGGCCAGCCACCAACCCAAGCTCTGCCGAATTTGATTTTGTGTCATCATCTCCAGTCCTCCGTTCTCCTCAACTGTCCAGATACGCTGTCATCAAAAAGCCCGCCGGCCCGCAGGCACGATTTCAACTTGTTCCACGGGAATCAGCGCGGGACGGCCGTCCGCCGTCTCGCCGTGGATGAACTGCCTGTTCAAACGCAACTCGTACCCCATCGCCTGCACGGCACGCCGCACTTCGGACGGAATGTCCGTCGGCGTCCGCGACAGCATGCCCTCGCTCTGCGGCGACCAGTCGTAGACGGGAACCAGCACCTCCCGGCCGCCCGAACCATCGCCGCCATCCATCGTGACCATCACGTTTCCACTTGGGGATCGCAGCGACGGCTCAGCCGCCGGCACCAAAGCCGAAGGCCCCGGGGCAACGCCCGTCGGAGCGTTCGGCGGGACGACTTTTTCGGCCACCTGTTCTCCGCCGCCACTCGGGGTGACCGGAGCGAAGGGCTGGGTCAGCAGCCCCAAACCAAAGGCCACCAGGAAGCTGGCGGCTACGGCCAGCAGCAGCGACCAGCGATTCGATGCGGCCGGTTGCCGGCTCGCGACCGCCACTGGGCTCGGAATCGCGGCGCTGTGTCGCAGTTGTCCCAACTCACGCTGCCAGGCCTGTGCCTCCAGAAACGCCAGGGCGCAACGCCGCCACTGGCCCGGCGCTTGGTCCAAGGACCGGAGCACCGCATCGTACTCCTCCCGGCTCAATTCCCCATCGACCAGACGGTCCAGCATCTTCTCGTCCACTGGAAAACCTTGGGTGCTGTTCATGGCTTGTCCTGGTCACCTTCCACCGCTGCCAGCTCGCTCCGCAGTCGCGCCCGAGCCCGATGCAGCCTCGTTTCCACCGCACTTTCCGTAACTCCCAGATGCTCGGCGATTTGCCGGTAGCTCCAATCCTCCGCGTACTTCAACAACAAGATCTCCCGGTCCCGACGCGCCAATCGTTCCAGCGCCGTGCGCAGCAGCCCGGCCCTTTCTTTCGCCAACAGCCACGCCAACGGATCCGGCAAGGACTCGTCATGTTCCACCGCCGGTTTCTTCAGCGCGAGCCCGTCGACCAGCTTTCGCCGTCGTCCCGCCTTCCGCCGGTACAGCAGCGATTGGCGAACCGCCACTCGATACAGCCAGGGAGCAATCTGGCTGAGTTCGGGCAGCTTCTCACGTTGCCGGACCGCCGCCAGGGCGACCTCCTGCATCACGTCGTCCACGCCCTCGGCGCCGCCGACGCGCGAGTACACGATCGTCCGCAACCAGCGGTCGTGCTGGCGCAGTGCCATGGGCAAATCCAGGTTCTGTGTCACGGCGGAGCCGTCCGGCCTACTGCTCACGCTTCGTTTCTCCCCATGTCTATTGCCGCCACGCCTCGCCTCTTGCCGCCTTTTCGGTGGGCGCAGTCTACCAGAAGACGAAGGCCAACCAGGGATAATCCGTTCGTTCCGGCAGCCCGCCCCTGATCGGCCAACGGCTGCTCTCCGTGCCGCGGACACTTCCTTCCTGCTGGAGAGGCTGAAAAGGCCGCCCTCGGCGATAAAACGGATATGCTGGTCCGATGCACGGATCGAGGATTACGCTGCATCGGATCACCGTGCCGATGCGCCACCGGCACGCGGTCTCGTGCTTTGTCAGGGGGCTTTCGCACGCGCTCGAGGGCGACGCAACGACCGCCGCTTTGTGTTCCGGTGCCCTGCCGTGTCTCCTGAACTCAATCCGCCGCCACGCTCCAGGCCGCCGCCCAAAGCGGCGACAAGGCACCGCACTCCAAGACTCTAGCCTTTCCTGACGCGGTTCCGGATCGCGATCAGGTCCTTCATCACGCGGTCCAGCGACTCCTGTGTCTCGGTCGTGCCGAAGGCGTCGTGCAGCCGCCGGTACAGCGGGTACAGTTCGGCGTAGACCTGCGCGTGCTTCTTGATCGGTTGGTACACGGTGTCTTTGACCCCGGTCATCTTCCGTTGGGCTTGCTCGACCTTCTTGTAGGCCCCGCCCACGACCGCGCCGAAGATGGCGGCGCCCAGGGCGCAGGTCTGCGGCGAGCGGCTGATCTTCATCGGCCGGTTGCAGACGTCGGCGTAGATCTGCATCACGAACGGGTTCTTCTCGGCGATGCCGCCGCAGTTGACCACGTCCTTGACCTTCATACCGTATTCTTCAAAGCGGTTGATGATCGTCAGCGCGCCGAAGGCGGTGGCCTCGACCAGCGCGCGGTAGATTTCCGCCGCCGACGTGTGCAGCGTCTGCCCGACCAGCAAGCCGCTCAGCAACGGGTCGACCAGGATCGTGCGGTTGCCGTTGTTCCAGTCCAGCGCCAGCAGCCCGCTTTCGCCCGGCTGCAGCCGCTGGGCTTCGCGCGTCAGATTGGCGTGCGGATCGCCCTTGGCCGTGTACTTGTCCGGCGTCAGATAGCTGACAAACCAGTTGAAGATATCGCCCACGGCCGACTGGCCGGCTTCCAAGCCGTACATGCCCGGCACGATCGAGCCGGGCACGATGCCGCACAGGCCGGGCACGTCCGGCAGCGGCTTGTCCAGCGGCGCGACCAGCATGTCGCAGCTGCTGGTGCCGAGGATCTTCACCAGCGTGCCGGGCTTGATCCCCGCGCCGACCGCGCCCAGGTGAGCGTCGAACGCGCCCACGGCCACGGGGATGCCCGCCGGCAGACCGACCTTCTTGGCCGCGTCAGCCGTCAACTCGCCCGCCTTTTGATCGGCGGGTACGGCCCGGTCCGCGTACCGCTGGCGAACCCTGATCAGGTCCGGGTCCAGCGACGCCAGAAACGGTTCGCTGGGCAAGCCGCCCCAGAGGTCGTGGTACATCGCTTTGTGGCCAGCCGCACAGATGCCCCGCCGCAAGGTGTGGGGGTTGGTGTCGCCCGTGATGAACGCGGGGACGAAGTCCGCTAACTCCACCCAGGCGTACGCCGCCGCGAAGACCTTCGGCGCGGAACGCTTGCAGTGCAGGATCTTCGACCAGAACCACTCGCTGGAATAGGTCCCGCCGCATTTGCTCAAGTAGTGATCCGAGTGCTCGGCCGCTTTGGCTGTGATCTCCGCCGCTTCGGCGTGTCCCGTGTGATCCTTCCAGAGCCAGGCTTGGGCCGCCAAGTCCTTCTGGAACTCCGGCTGCAGGGCAATCGGCATGCCCGCCTGATCGACAGGCATCGGCGTGGAGCCGGTCGTGTCGACGCCGATGCCGATCACCTTGTCAGGGCTAAAACCAGGCTCCTTCTTGGCTGCGTTCACGGCCCGCCTGACCGAAACGTAGAAGCCCTCGATGTAATCGGCCGGATTCTGGCGAGCCAGGTTAGGGTCTTTGGGGTCGAGCAGGATTCCCGCCTCCCCGCTGGGATAGTTATAGACGTGCGTCCCGACCTCCGAACCATCGGCCACGTCCACGACCAACGCCCGCACGCTGTTGGTCCCGTAATCCACGCCGACTGCAAACCGCCGTTCCGCAGAGTTGGCCATACACCGCACCCTTCTCACGAGGACTTGCCAAGAACTCCCTGCCGCACAGGGAACAAGCTACCCGATAGCAGGCGGCGTTGACAAGGGCTAAGATAATCCTACGTTCTCCAAAGCGGCACCGGTCCGCCGGACGCTGGATTCCACGCAGTGTTCTCTGACTTGAACCGAAGGGGATTTCTACTCGCGCCCTAAGTTCACCTATACCACCTTCGCGACTGAGAAAGGATCGAACCATGTCTCCCGCAATTACGTTTTCCCGCCGACAGTTCCTCCGCCGCGGCACCGCCTTGGCCGCCGCGGGCCTCGCGGCTCCGCACATCATCCCTTCCGGTGTCCTGGCGTTCCAGGGCAGTCCCGGGGCTAACGACCGCATCGGCATCGGCGGCATCGGCATCGGCCGCCAGGGCAGCGGGGTGCTGCACGGCGCGGTCACTTCCAAGGCCTGCCGCTTCATCGGCATCGCCGACGTGTTCTTGTCGCGAGCGCAGGAGATGTGCAAGAGGCTGGGCGGGGGCGAAGCGTATCAGGACTACCGCAAGCTGTTGGAACGGAAAGACGTGGACGCGATCGTGACCGCGACGCCCGACCACTGGCGGGCGCTGGTGACGATCCACGCCTGCCAGGCCGGCAAGGACGTCTATGCGGAGAAAGCCTTGAGCCTGACAGTCCGCGAAGGCCGGCTGATGGTCCAGGCGGCGCGCAAGTACAAGCGGGTGTTCCAGGTTGGCAGCCAACAGCGCTCGCAAGCCGTGAACCGCATCTCCTGCGAGTATGTGCGCACCGGCAAGCTCGGGAAGATCAAGGAGGTAGTCGGCTGCAACTATCCCAGCCCGTGGGAATGCGCGTTGCCGGCGGAGCCGGTGCCCGAGGGATTGGACTGGGACATGTGGTGCGGACCGGCGCCGCTGGTGCCCTATAACAAGGATCTGTTTGCACCCCGCGCCAATCCCGGCTGGCTCTCCTTCCGGCCGTACTCCGGCGGCGAGATGACCGGCTGGGGCGCTCACGGCATCGATCAGATCCAGTGGGCCTTGAGCATGGACGACAGCGGCCCGGTGGAGGTCTGGACCGAGGGCGGCAAGTTCAATCCGCCGACGTACACCGCGCCCGAGTCGCGGGCCCGCGGCGACAAGATTTGCCAAGTGCCGATGATCTTCTACCGCTACGCCAACGGCGTGGTGGTCAAGCTGGACAACGGCAGCGGCGGCGGCGGGATCTTCTTCGGCGAGCATGGCAAGATGGATCTGACGCGCGGCCGCGTGAACACTAACCCGGCGGACATTGCCGAGGAAATCAACCGGCAGGCCAAGGGCGGCGACCAGAGCCACGTGGGCAACTGGATCGAATGCATGAAGACGCGCGCCAAGCCCGTGGCGGACGTCGAGATCGGCCATCGCTCGATCACCGTCTGCCACTTGGGCAACATCGCCCGCTGGGTGGGCCGACGCCTGCGCTGGGATCCCGTCAAAGAGGAGTTCCCGGACGATCCGGAAGCGAACGCGCTGCTGGATCGCCCTCGGCGCGCTGGCTATCAGCTGCCGGAGACGATCTAGACGTTTCGTTCGACTGCCTGACTTCGGTGGAATCGCCCCCGGCGAACGGTGGGCGTGAGCCCACCGGTTGTTCATCGCGGGCGGCCTGCTGGGATCAGAGGAACCGGTGGGCTCACGCCCACCGTTCGCCACAGAACCGGGCTCACGCCCACCGTTCGCCGGGGAACTGGGCTTACGCCCACCTTTGTCCGAAGTGAGACCGTCTCATTCTAGCCGGTTGTCTAATCGTGTTAGGCGAGATAGACTACCAACTGCATGTCGAATATCTCAATTTCACATCCGCATCCAGCGAGAGGAACAGAAAGCATGGCCAGAGCAGCGAAACCCAAAATCAGTAAGAAACAAGCGGTGGTGGAGTTCCTAACCGCGCACCCGAACGCGACGACCGGCGAGGTCGTGGCCGGGGTCAAGAAGCAAGGAATCGACATTTCGCCGGGATCGGTCCATACGATCAAATGGGCGTTGAAGAAAAGCGACTGGCCGGCGACGAACCAGGTCGAGGAGGACGATGCCGCGCAAGTCGAGTCCGCGGCCGCTGCGCCGGCGGGAGAAGCCGCCGTGCTCAGCAAGACGCAGGCGGTGAAGAACTATCTGGCGACGAATCCCGGGGCCGGCCCGACGGAGATCTCGGCGGCGCTCAAAGCCCAGGGCATCGACGTGTCGACCAACTACGTCAGCAACATCAAGCTGAAGATGGGCATCAGGAAGAAGCGGCGAAAACAGAAGGCGGCAACATCCGAGGCGGTAGCCGCAAGTCCGGCGGTGGCCGAGGACCAGATCTCCCTGGCGGCCTTGCTGGAAGCCAAGAAGTTGATCGAAAAACTCGGCGGCGTCGACGCCGCCAAACGGGCCATCCTGGCGTTGGCACAGCTGAGCAAGTGAGCCATCGGCAGCGGGTTCATCCATGACATGAGACCCCGCGGATGGCATGGCGATACCACGGATAAGAACTGCCAAGGTCTGGGGTTTGATCCGTGGTATCGCCACGCCATCCGTGGGGTCTGAAGATGCGCGCATCCTACGGACTGGCGCTCTGGGGCGGTTGCGGCGGGGGCGGGTGCTTTCATCAGGGGGCGAGGCGATGAGGGGTTGGAAGGTCACGTGCATCGCAGCGGTGCTGGCGACGTTTCTGACCGAGGTGTCGCGCGGCGAGGGTGATTGGGAGATGACCCTCGAAAGCGAGCAGGCCTTGCAGCGCGGTCTGGAGTGGCTGGAAAAGAACCAAGGTCCGGAGGGCAACTGGACGTCCAACGACACGGGCTTGGTGAGCATGGGAGCGTTGGCGTTCATGGCGGCCGGGCACGCTCCGGGCCGGGGCAAGTACGGCAAAACCGTCCAACGGGCGTTGGACTACGTGATGAAGAACGCCAAGCCGTCGGGACTGCTAAACATCTCCAACCAGCAGCATGACATGTACAACCACGGCCTGTCGGCGTTCGTGTTGGGGCAGGCTCACGGAATGACGACGGGCCGCGACCGGCGTCTGAACAGCGTCCTGGACCGCGCGCTGAAGGTGATTGCGGCCACGCAATGCCAGGACGGCGGCTGGGATTACCACGCGCGGCGGCAACAAAACGGCCACGATCTGAGCTTGGCCGTGATGCAGGCCAAAGCCCTGCGGAGCGCCATGGACAGCGGGCTGGAAGTCTCGCCCGCCGTCGTCGATTTGGCGATCAAGAGCGTCCGCGAACACTACACGCCCAGCGGCGGCCGCCGCGACGCGCCGGAGGCGGAGCAGATGAAGGTGCCGGGCCAATTCACTTATTCCAAGGGCGGCGGACAAGGCACGACGGCCATGGCGGCCGCGGGCGTCGTCTGCCTGCAGGAGTTCGGCCAGTACGAAGACTGGCGAATCCCGAAGAACATGGACCTGATTACCGAACGCATCCGTCAGCTTAAGAAGCCGCAGCCGCGCTCGGGCGCGATGCCGTTCGACGCTTACACCTTGTACTACGTCGGTCAAGCGCTGTACCAGGTGGGTGGCGACTACTGGCGGCAGAGCTACCCGATCCTGCGGGACAACTTGGTCACTTCCCAAATCATCGATGTGGGCAATCCGTCGCAACACGGACGATGGTACGACCGCGGCCAGGAAGGAGGCGGCCGCGTGGGAGGGAAGCCCGGCGAGCTGTACGGGACCGCCGTCGCCTGTTTCATCCTGGCCATTCCGAACCGTTACCTGCCGATCCTGCAGGAGGGTAAGATCGAGAGCCTGCGCACGCGGCCGCCCGGCGCGCGATAAGGCCCCACCATCGGGCGGAAGACTTGCGGCGGCCAGTCTGCAGTGTCACAACATGAGTAATTGCCCCACCACCTATTTCCGCCCTGCGCCCGCACGATGAACCTGGTACCCTCCTTTGTTGCCGCCTCGTTTGCCATCGCCGGTTTGATCGCCGCGGCCGGCCCGGTGATCATTCACCTGTTGAATCGCCGGCGCTACCGCATCGTGCACTGGGCGGCGATGGACTTCCTGCGGGAGGCCCTGCAGCGGAATCGCAAGATCCTGACCCTGCGGGATCTGTTGCTGTTGGCGTTGCGGACCTTGGCCGTGCTGCTGGTGGGCCTAGCCCTGGCGCGGCCGTTCTTTTCGTCCAGCGAACAGGCCTTCGACAGTTCGAAACCGCTGCACGCCGTGCTGGTGATCGATAACAGCTTGAGCATGGGCTACGAATCGCTGGAAGGCACGCTGCTGGACCGGGCCAAAGAGCGGGCGCGGTTGTTCATCGACCAGCTGCCGGCCGACAGCCGCGTGACGGTCATCCCGTTGTGCGGCTCGCGCTGGGGCTACAGCCCCGATGCCGCGACGAAGGAGAGCGCCCTGCAGACGTTGGGCAGGATCGAACTGGTCGATCGCTCGGCGAGCATCCTGCGGGCCGTGAACGAAGCCCAGAAAGCCTGCGAGTCGGGACCGGCTTTGGGCCACCGGATCGTGGTGTTCAGCGACCAGCAGATGTCGAACTGGCGGGACCTGACGCGGCCCGATCAGTTCCAGGACATGCCGCCGATTCAGGTCGTCGACATTTCGGCCCCCGACCCACAGAACACGTGGATCTCCGCCTTCCGCGTTCAAGACGGCGTGGCGGACGTGGAAACGCCGACGACGTTTCTGGTCGAGATCCGCTACGACGGCCCGGCCCCGCGGCCCGACGTGGAAGTGCAATTGATCGTGGACGATCAGCCGGTCGCCGCGAAAACGGTGACGTTGGAACCGGGACAAGGCGCGCGCGAGGTGTCGTTCCAGCACTTGCTGAACGCCTACCAGCCGGAGCCGGGCAAATCGCTTTCCGTGCCGGTCAAAGTATCGCTCACGCCGGACAACCTGCCGGCCGACGACGAGCGCTGCCTGGTCGTCCCCGTCGTGGCTGCCCTGCCGGTCGTGTTCGTCGATCAGTACGGCGAGGAGGAAGAAGACGCGGTCAAGAATCGGCTCGGCGAGACGCGGTTGCTCCGCAAGTTGTTGGCGCCGCTCACCAGCCGTGCGGAAAGCACGCGGCAACTGGTCCGGGTGCGGCACGTCAAGCTGGACCAGGTGACCCAAGAGCTGTTGGAGGACGCGCGGCTGGTCGTCGTGGCCGGCATCGCCGATCCCGGCGAGAAAGCGTCGCTGCTGCGCGAGTACGTCGAGCAGGGCGGGCAATTGGTGATTGCGGCGGGCGGCGCGTACGATCCCGGCCGCAACTCGGGCTTCGACCCGGTGCGCTGGACGGAAGCCGCCTGGCTGGACGGAACGGGCATCCTGCCCGTCCCGTTGCTGCCGGAACCGCTGGGCGCGCTGCCGGAGGAAGCGGCCGGCGATTTGAAGCCGTTCTTTCTGGCCTTCGACAGCCTGCAGGCCCATCAGTTCTTCCAGCTGGCCGGGGTGTCCGAACAGGAGTTGCGGGACTTGTATTCCGATCCGTTCTTCTTCAAGGCCGTGCGGGCCGACGTGAGCGACGAAACGCTGCAGGCGCTGCGGCAGGCGGAACGGAAACGGCTGGAGGACGAGCAAGCGTTTCTCGCCGAGGCGTCCGCAAGGCGCAAGCAGGCGGTCCAGTCCGGCGGGGAGGCGGCTTTGAACGAAGCCGACAAGCAGCAGCTGCGCGGCGACGAACAGCGTGCCGGGCTGCTGCGCCCCACTTGGCTGTTGTGGAGCCACCAGACGGCGGCCGGCGCTGAAGAGGCGTTGCCGGACGACGCCGGCCAGCGCGAGCGCCGCTTGCAGGAACTGGCCGAACGCACCCTGCCTCGCATCCTGGCCCGCTTTGACGATCCCGCCGGCACGCCCTTCCTGCTGGCCCGCAAGATCGGGCGCGGCGACGTGCTGTTAGCGACCAGCGGCTTGTTGTCCAGCTGGAACACGCTGCCGACCACCAATGCCGTGGTCATCTTCGACCGCACGTTGCGGGCGATGATCCAGTCGACGTTGCCGCCGCGGAACTTCGGCCCGATCGAGCGGATCGCCCTGCCGTTGCCGACCAATGACCGGGAAGTCGCCATCTCGCTGCGGCGGCCTGACGGGAGCCAGCAGCCGGAACTGCTGGACACGGGCTTCGTCGGCAAAGAGCAGCTGGGGTTCCACATCGAACAGCCGTTGGCCCGTGGCGTGTACCGCGTTGCGGCCGTCCGGCAAAACGGAAATGGTGGGCCGGCCCGGACCGCGGCGCGGGAAGTGGTCTGGGAACTGCCGCTGGCTGTCAACGGTCAGGCCGATGAATCCGAAATGCAGCCGCTGGCACGGGACCAGTTCGATGCCCGCGTGGGCGATGCGAGCGTGCGCTGGGTCGGTCCGGACGAAGAGATCAGTCTGGCGGGCACCCAAGTCAGCGGCCAGGACAGCTGGTGGTGGCTGATCCTGACCGTGCTGGGCCTGTTGTTGGTCGAACTGCTGCTGGTCGCCAGCTGGGTGGCGAGAACCAGCAGTGTCCCCGCCCCAGCGCCGGCTGCGAGGTGACTGGTGATCGGTAATCGGTGACCGGTAACAAGTGACCAATGACAACTGACCAATGACAAGTGGACACTCATGAATCAAGCCTTGGGTTGGCTACTGGGTCTGAAGAACGTCAAGTCGATCGACGAGATCGCTCCGTCGCTGGCGGCGTCGTGGGCGGCGGGCGGGACGTTCTGGGTGTTCTTCGCGCTGGCGGCTTTGCTGGTCGCGGCGCTGGTGTTTTACCTCAAGTACCAGCATCGCGGGTCGCGCGGCGCGCGGCTGGCTCTGGGGCTGAGCCGCGGCCTGCTGTTGATTTTACTGGTGCTGACGCTGGCCGATCCCGTGCTCCGCGTGTCGCTGACCGACGTCAAACCGCCGCTGGTGTACTTGGTCTTTGACGGCACGGACAGCATGGCGATCCAGGACGAGTACCCGGACGAGCAGCAGGCCGCGTTGAATCGGGCCACCGGCTGGCAGCCGCCGGAAGGCGCCGCGAACAAGAAGCCGTCCCGTGCCGACTATTTGCAGTCGCTGTTGGGCAAAGAGCAGGACAATCTGCTCGCCAAGCTCGCCGAGGACAAGCGGTACCGCCTGGAAGCGTTTGTCTTCGACGGCAACACGACCAGCCAGTTGCGGAAACTGGAACTTCGGCCGGGCGGGGGCGATGCGCCGGCCCCGAAGCACGTCGCGGAGCAGCTGACGACCAGGGGCCAAGTCACGGCCCTGGGCGCCGCGCTGAACGACATGTCGCAGCAGTTCGGCGCCGGTAACCTGGCGGCCGTGGTGATGTTCAGCGATTTTGCCCAGAATTCCGGCGTGGCTCCGATCGGCGGGCAAAGCGAGTCGTCCAGCTCGCCGGCCACGAAACTGGGCGTCCCCATCTATACGGTGGGCCTCGGCGCGATCGAAGCGATGGACCTGGCGGTCGACCTGCAGACCGACCCGAAGATGAAGCGTGCGGAGCGGACGAACGTGCTGGCCAAGCTGCGTCAGAGCGGCCTGCAGGACCGTGCGGTGACGGTCACCGTGACGGCCCGAAAGTTGAGCGGCGAGTTCGGCGCGGCCGAATCCGCCGAGATCCTGATCGGCCAGAAGACCGTGCCGCTGAAGACGAATCTGGAGACGGTCGAATTCCCCTTTACGCCCGAGGACGCCGGCCGTTTCGAGTTCATCGCCGCCGCCGAGCCGCAGGACGGCGAAATCGTCGCCGAAAACAATCGGGCGATGCGCGAGGTGAACATCATCGACGACTACCTGCGGCTGATGTACGTCGCCCACGAACCGTCCTGGGAATGGCGGTTTGTGAAAGAGGTCTTCCACCGCGACAAGCTGATCGGCATGGACGGCTTTCGCACCTACATCGCGTCGTCCGATCCGCAGGTCCGCGAGACGAATGTCTTGTTCCTGCCGACGCTGACGCCCAAACGCAGCGACTTCTTTGCCAACGACGTGATCTTCCTGGACGACATGCCGCGGACGGCGATCAACGACCGGTTCTGCGGAATGGTCCGCGAGTTCGTCAGCCAGTTCGGCGGCGGCCTGGTGGTGATCACGGGTCCGCGGTTTGGACCCGCGGAGCTGTACGGCACGCCGCTGGCCGACATGCTGCCGGTGATGCTGGATCCCGACGCCCGTTTGCGCGACGAACGTCCGTTCCGGCTCCGGCTGACCTCCCACGCCGCCCGCTACTCGTTCATGCAGTTGGGCGACAACGACGTGGAAAACAACAAGGCCTGGAACAACCTGCGGCTACTGCCGTGGTACCAGCCCGTCGCGCAGCTGCAGGACCAGAGTTACGCCCTGGCCGAGCATCCCACCGACACGTGCCGCGACGGCAAGACGCACCAGCCGCTGATCGCGATCCGCCAGTTCGGCGCGGGCGAAGTGGTCTATCTGGGCTTCAACGAAATGTGGCGGCTGCGGCGGCTGTACGGCGAGCAGTACTATCGCCGTTTCTGGTCGCAGCTGATTTATCGGCTGGGCATGAGCCACGCGCTGGGCGCCGAGAAGCGGTTCGTGGTGCGGACGGACCGGCAGCAATACCGCGTCGAGGACAAAGTCACGCTCACGGTCGAGGCCTACGACGAGAATTTCGAGCCCTTGGCTGCGGAGGACATGCCGCGGCAGTCGCTGTCGGCCGAGATGACCGTCCCCGGCACCGCCGGCACGGCGGACCAACTGCGGGAAATTCCCGTTCCGCTGCTGCGGCAGGGCGTGTTCGAGGCCCAGATCCCGGTCTACAGCGACGGCGAGTACAGCATCCGGGTCAAAGACCCGATTACGAACAACTTCAGCGAAGTGCGGTTCGACGTGACCGGCTTGTCGGCCGAGCGCCGCAGTGGCGTCCGCAACGTCCGCTTGCAGGAAGAACTGGCCGCCGAAACCCAGGGCCGGTCGTACGACCTGACGACCGTCGCGCGCCTGCCGGACGACCTGCAATTGCAGGCGATCACGGAACATTACACGCGCAACCATCCGCTATGGAGCACCCCCCTGTGGTTTATTGCCTTGGTGGGGCTGATGCTGGGAGAATGGTTTTCGAGGAAGATGATCCATCTACAGTAAGACGAGTCGTTTGACCGCGCCCCACCGGGGAGCGCGAACACCGCGCATGGAGATTTGCAGAAAATGCCTGCCATCGTTGACGAACAAGTTCATGTCATGACGGCGGAAGAGTACTTTCGCCTCCCAGCCGATGGTCGTCCTACGGAATTGGTAAGAGGACAGGTCGCAGAAATGAATCCACCAGGTTTCAGACACGGAAAACGTTGCGCCCGCATCGCTTATTTGCTGTCTCAATTCCTGGAGGAACGCGACATCGGACACATCGTCGGAAATGATTCCGGAATCGTTACGGAACGGGACCCCGACACCGTCCGTGGGGCCGACGTCGCCTTCTACAGCTACCGCCGGGTGCCCAAAGACGCAGAGCCCGAAGGCTATCCTGACGCCATTCCCGAATTGGTGTTCGAGGTCCTTTCCCCGACGGACAGTTGGGCGCGAATTCTGAGGAAGGTAAGCGAATATCTGGAGGCTGGGGTGCTCGTCGTGTGCGTCGTGGACCCCGGCCAAAGCAGAGTACACGTGTATCGCTCGGATTCATCGGCCATCGAGTTGACGGAAGAGGACGAATTGACTCTTCCGGACCTGCTGCCCGATTTCCACGTCTCCGTCGGCCGGTTCTTCGATTGAATTCCGGCCGCATCAGCCCAGGAGAGAAGTCACGGCGTCCGCAAGCGTGCCGACCGTGCCCAAGAGGTTTTTCATCTGATGACCCGACTTTCCACCCTCCATCGCCACCTCGCTGCGTTGCGGCGGTCCCGTGTTTTGAGCCGCTGGGCGATGGCGTATTCGGCCGTGGTCACCGCGGCTCTCTGGCTGTTGTTGGCCGTCTTTGCCCTCGACGTGGCGTTTCAGATGGACGTCACCCAACGGCTGCTGGTGATCGCCCTGGCCGCTGCCGGTTTGGTGTGGAGCTTTCGCCGCTATGCCGCGCCGGAGTTGGGAGTCCGTGAAGACGAAATCGAGCTGGCCCTGTTGGTCGAGAAAAAGCACGCCATCAGCAGCGACTTGGTGGCCGCAATCCAATTCGAGCAGCCCCAGGCCGTCACCTGGGGCTCGCGCCAGCTGGAGGAACGGGTCATCGAGAGCGTTTCCGATCTGGCCCGCGGCCTGGATGTTTTCGAAGGTCTGGCGCAGCCCAAACCGCGGCGCCGCACCGCCGCACTGGTCGCTACCGTGGCCGTCGTCGCGGCCATGGCCGTTTGCTTTCCCGGACACATGCGGGCCTTTTTGCAGCGGCTTTGCCTGGCGGCCGTGCATTACCCGTCCGACACTGTCATCGAACGAATCGCGCTCAACCACCAGACGGTCCTCGATCGCCCGCGGCACGGCGCCCGGCCGGTCGGTGCCAAGGGCGCCGAAGGCTATCCGCTGGACTTCTGGGTCAGTTGCTCCGGCACGCTGCCGCGCAGCGGCCGAGCGCAGCTCGTGTCGGCACACGACCGCAAGCGTCCCATCGAACTGGAGCGGATGACGCTGGATGCCCGCCGGGAGCGTTTGCAGCAGGCGGCCAGCGGCCTGCGCGAGGGCCTGGCGGGCAAGGACTTCGACTTGGCCGGCACTTGGGCGCGGGAAATGGCCACGCTGGCACGCGCGGACGCACCGGCTGCCGCCGACGCCATCGAAGCCGCGGCCGGAGACGAGGCCCTGCTGGAGAAGACGGCTGGCGAGTTGGAAGAGTTACTGAAACACTGGCCCGGCGATGCGGAAAAAACGGCCGTCTACGCAGGCCAACTCCCGCGACTGGTTTCGCCGCTGACCTATCAGGTCTACGTCGGCGACGGCTGGACGGACCCGGCCGGGGTAGCCATGATCCCGCTGCCCGTGGTCGAGTCCCGGCTGACCCCCGTTCCTCCCGCCTACGCCAAGGTGGCCAACGAAAAACCGGCCGAACCCGCTGCCCGGCAGATTTCCGTGCTGGAAGGCTCCGAAGTCAAAGTGGCGATCGAGTGCATCAACCGAAAAAAGTTGCGTTCCGCGTGGCTCACGGTACTGACCCCAACGGCACCTCGACGCTACGATTTGACGGTCCAGGATGACGGCCGGCTCCGTTGGTCGTTGGCCGCCGACGGTTCCCCGTTTTACCGCGTCATGGAACCTCTGCGGTTCGAGATCCAGGTCACCGACGAGGACGATTTGCACATGGAGACGCCGATCCGAGGCTACGTGCGGATCAAAATGGACCGCCCGCCGGTCTGTGCGGCGGGCGTGGTACACAAAGTCGTCCTGCCGACGGCCAAGCCCAAGATCGAGTACCGCGTGAACGACGACTATGGAGTCGCGAAGGTCCTCTTGCACGTCGCCGTGGAACGGGAACAGCGGACCAGTGAGTCGACGGGTGACGAGTCGAACCTGGAAACCCAGACGTTGTCGCTGCTGCCGGACGCCCGGCCCGTGCTGTCGGGCCGCCTCCCGGTCGACGACCGCTACGTGCTCGACCTGGCGGCCCTGCGGATCGAACGCGGCGGGCAGTCCCAGCCGGCCAATCTGGTCAAGGGAGACCGTTTGAAGCTGACCCTGGAAGCCGTCGACTATCGCGGCGACTTGCCGGGGGAATCGTATCAGAGCGATCCGTTGGTCCTGGAGGTTTCCGACGAGGCGGGCGTGCTGGCCGCCATTTCCGAGGCCGACGAGAAATCGGAACAGCGGCTGACCGACATTATCCGACAACAGTTGGGGATTGGGGAATCAAGATGAAACGGATTGCCACTTTCGTCGTCTCGCTGGCGATGCTCTTCTCGATTCTGCCAGCCGGCATCCACAGCGCGGAAATCGACCCGCTGCGCCGCAAGCAACAAGCCCAGGAAAAAGCGCGGGCGCTGGCCCGTGAACTGGTCTCCAGCATCCTCGAAATCCAGATCCGGCAATTCGAGGAAAACGGGCTGACGGAACTGCCCATCTTCAAAGAAGTCCGCGAGATGCGCGGCAACATCGACGGCCTGGTCGAGAAGGAAATGCAGGACATTGTCCAGCTGCTAGTCAAGGCGCAGGAAGCAGGCAAGGCCGAACAGGTGGCAATCATCAACCAGGCGCGCGGCGAGATTCGCGAGGTCGTCGTGCGGCTGATGGCCGAACGGCAGAAACTGCTCCGCCGCTTGCAGATCGCCAAGATCGCGGCCCAGGTCCGCCAGCTGATCGCCATGGAGAACCGGACACTGATCGCCACCCAGACGCTGCCCACGATCGCGGAAGCCGACCGCGACGCCTCCCACAAGACGGCGATCCAAGACCAGTTGGACGTGAAATCGCTGTTCTTGGTGCTGGTCGATACGTTGGTGGACGTCGGCAATTGGGGCGGCCAGGTCGGCGCCGGAGCGTCCGACGGGCTGCGGATTCTGAAGGCGGGGCAAGTCGGCGAAGAATTGGACAACGCCGACACCTCGCTGGCCGCGGCCAAATTCGACGATACAGCCAAGAGTCAGAAAGCCGTGATCAAGGGTCTGCGGGCGCTGCTGGAAAAAATCGAGGAGACCCAGGGCCTGATCAGCAACGATCGCGAAGAGGCCCTGAAAATGGTCCGCGACCTGTTGGAGAAACAGGAAAAACTCCGCGAGGAAGTCCGCCAGACCGAGAAGTTCGAGGAGCAGGCCGTCGAGAAGATGGTCGAACAGCAGTCGGAAATCCACAAGGAGATGGGCCAGCTGAGCGAAGCGCTCGACGATTTCCCCGCCACGGAACCGCTGCTGGAACAGGCCAAGGCGGCCGCCTATGAAGCGGCGGCTCAGCTGTTCGAGGAGAACAAGCCGGAGACGGTCGCGGAACAAACGAAGGTCATCGGCAGCTTGGCCGAAATCGAAGAACAGCTGAAGCATGCCGTCGACTTGGAGCAGGGCGACAAGAGCGCCGACCAGTTGGCCGAGGAGGTGAAACGGCTGGAACAGTTGGCCGAGAGACTGGAGAAGATCGCCGAGCAGCAGGAAAAGGTGGTCGAAAACGCACCCCAGAATCCGGCCCAGGCTCAGCAGCAAGAACAGGCCGTCGCCAACGCTCTGGCCGAAGCGACCAAGGCCGCCACGGAGAACAATCAGGACCTGCCGGGCGTCGTGGAATCCCGCCTGGCGGACGCTCAGGAAGAAGTGGGCGAAGCCGTGCAGGCTCTGGCCGACGCCTCGCCCGCCGCTCAGGAGGCTCGCCAGGAGGCAGCCGCCAGCGCCGAGGAGGCGATCCAGCAGGCTCTGGCCGAGACGCAGGCGCAGTTGGCGGACACGCAGCGCCGGCAGATGGCCGTCGAGGTTGGGGAATTGGCCCGCGCGGCCGAGGCCCTGGAGCGGGCCGCCGCCAGCGAGCGGGAAATCGCCAAGGCGTCCGCCGAGGCCGCCCAAGAGCAGGGACTGTCCCAGGAACAGACCGGCGAGTTCGCCGCTGAACAGGCGGAGGTCAAGGAAACCGCCGCCAAGATCGCCGAAGGCTTGAAGACCACCGAGCCACAGGTCTCCCAACAACTCCAGCAGGCGGCCCAGCCCATCAACCAGGCGGCTCAAGGGATCGAGGCTGCCAAGCAACAGACCGGCGAGCCAGCGAAACAGACCGCCGCTCAGGTGGCGCAAGCGGCCAACCAGGCCGCCCAGATGCTGGAACAGGCCGCCAAAGATCTCCGGAGCCAGGTGGGCAAGACAGCGGAGGACCTGGTAGCGCTCGCAGACAAGCAATTGGGCGAAGTTGCCGAGGTCCAGACGCCCGTGGAACAAGCGATGGCCGCCCAGCCCCAGGATGCCGGCCAGCGGCTGGAGCAACTGCAGCAGGCCATGGACAAGGTCGCCGAAGCGCAAGCCGAACAGCAGCGTGCGTCCGGCCGGGCCGAGGCGGCCGAAGCCGCGGAACTGGCTCACGAGGTGGCGGAAGCGATGGCTCAGCAGGCCGAAGCCAACGCGGCGGCCGAAGCCCTCCAGCGCGGCCGGGCCGCGTCGCCGCTGGCCGCGGCGACCGAGCAGCAACAGGTGGCCGAGCAAGCCGGCGAATTGGCCCAGCAAGCCGAGGGCGCGACCGCCGAAGCCCTGAAACAAGCTGCCGAAGCAGCCGCTGAGGCGGCCAAGGAGACGCTGAGCGGCAACCCGAATCGGGCTGAGGCGGCACGTCAAGCGGCCAACGAAGCCCTGAATCGCGCTCAGCAGGCGGCCGACCAGGCGGCCGCGGAGGCCGCCAAGGCCCCGCCCGGCCAGCCCGACGCCGAGGCCCAGGCCAACGTCGGCGAAATGGCCGGCGAAGCTCAGGAGATGGCAGCCGAAGCGGCTCCGCAAGCCGCCCAGACCCTCGAACAAGCCGGCCAACAATCCGAGGCCGCCCAGAAAGCGATCGAAGCCGGCAACGCGGAAGCAACCGCCCAAACGCAGAAGGCCACGGGCGAGGCGTTGGCCCAGGCTGCCGAGCAATTAGAGCAAGCAAGGGAAGCGTTGGGCAAAGAGCAAGCCGGAATGCTCGCTCAGGAAGCTCAGCAGGCGGGTGAACTGGCGGAACAGGCTGCCGACGTGAGTCCAGACGCGGCCGCCGCGCTGCAGACCGCCGAGAAAGCGGCTCAAGAGGGCGCGCAGCAGGGCGCCGAAAAACCGGCCGAAGCCGTCGCCGCGCAGGACAAGGTCGAACGCTCGATGGAACGCGCCGCCGCGAGTCTGGCTGCCCGCGAACAGGAGATCCAGCGCGACCGCGACATCGCCGCCGCCATGGCCCAATTGGCCAAGGAACAACAGGCGGCCCGCGAGCAAATCGAAAAGGCCGCCGAGACGCTGGAGCAGGTGGCGCAAGCCAACGAGGCGGGTCAGCCCGAACCGGCCGAGAGCGACCAGGGTCAGCCGGAGCCGGCCGAGGGCGCTGCGACGCCAGAGGGACAGCCGGAGCCAGCGACTCCGCCGTCGCCCGAAGCCGTCTCCGCCGCGCAAGCCTTGGCGGAGGCCACCGAACAATTCGCCCAGGCCCAGCGGGCCACCGGCCAAGGCGCCGTCGAGATCTCCGGCCAGGAAGAAGTCGCCAACCAGCCCCTCCGCGAGGGGTTGGAAGCGGCATCCGAACTGCAACTTGGTTTGCCGCCTGAACCAGCACCTGAGATGGCAGCTGAACAGCCGCCCGCGGGCGACGAACCGATGGCAGATGCCGGCCAACCAGCCGGTGAACCACCCACGGGCGAGACGCCGACCGCCGGTCAAGAACCGCCCGGCGATGCGGGCCAGCCTTCCGGCCAGGGCGAGCCCGCGTCTGCCGGCCAGCCCGCGGGCTCGTCGGAGCCCGGCGCCCCGCCTCCGCCGCCCGCCGGTCAGGGCGACATGCCGGCCGCGCCGGAGCCGACGGATTTGGGAACCGGCTTTGTGCCCGCCTCGCCCGAAGTCACGGCGGCGCAGATCGCAGGTCCGGCGGCGATGGAGCAAGCGGCGCAAACGCTGGCCCAAGCCGAAGCCATGGGTTCGCCTGCCAGTTCGATGCCGGACGAGGGCCAGCCGCAGACGGCTCAGGGACAAGCCATGCCCGAAGAGCAAGGCCAGCAGCCGGGGCAGACGGATCAACCGCTGCCTGGCCAGACCAACCCCATGCCCCTGGGCGGCGGCGTCGCGCAGACCGGGGAAGAGACGGACAACCAGAAACCACCGCCTTCGGCCTTGACGTTGCAGAGCGAGCGGGAAGGCGACAGCCGGGCAGAGGACAGCCAGGAGGACGAAGATGTGAGACTCCGCAAGGTCGAGAAGGAAGCCTGGTTCGCCAAGCTGCCGCCGGACTTGCGCAAAGCCATCCAGGCCCGCGCCCGCCGCCCCGCCCCCCGCGGCTACGAAGAACGGCTGCGCCGATATTTTGAGAGTTTGGATTAGAGCAAACGTAGGGTGGGCCAAGTCTTCGCGGCCCACCGTTCCGGCCATGTCGCTGGCGATGGGCCGCGAAGACTTGGCCCACCCTACCGAGAACCTACAGAAACACAAGACGTATTCCCCATCCTCCCGCGCTCCGGCGCACCACCTACGATTCCCTTGGAGACGACCACCGATGACCGAACCGACCTTGACCCAAGACGACATTGCCGCCGTGAAACGCTGCCAGGATGGATACGAACGCATCCGCCAGGAACTGTCCAAGGTGATCGTGGGGCAGGACGAGGTGATCGAGCAGGTGCTGATCACCATGTTCTCGCGGGGCCACGCGCTGCTGGAAGGCGTGCCGGGCTTGGCCACAACATTGATGATCAGTTCGATCGCCGAGTCGCTGCACTTGACGTTCAAGCGGATTCAGTTCACGCCGGACTTGATGCCCAGCGATATCACCGGCGCCGAGGTCATTCAGGAGGTCCCGGAGACGCGTCAGCGCGAACACCGGTTCCTGGCCGGCCCGATCTTTGCCAACTTGATCCTGGCGGATGAAATCAACCGCACGCCGCCCAAGACGCAAGCGGCCATGCTGGAAGCCATGCAGGAGCGGCACGTCAGCGCAGGCGGCAAGACCCACCATTTGCCCGCGCCGTTCTTCGTATTGGCCACGCAAAACCCGTTGGAACAGGAAGGCACCTACCCGCTGCCCGAAGCCCAACTGGACCGCTTCCTGCTGTACATCAAGGTCAACTATCCCAGCGGCCTGGAAGAATGGGAAATCGCCCGCCGCGTCACGTCCGCCTCGCTGGGCAAGATCGAAGCCTGCATGTCGGGCGAAGAGATCATCGAATTGCAGAAGCTGGTCACCCGCGTGCCGGTCAGCGACCAGGTGCTGGGTTACGCCTGGGCCTTGGTCCGCGCGTCGCGTCCCGGCGCCAAGGAAGCTCCGGAATTCGTCAACAAATGGGTCAACTGGGGCGCCGGCCCGCGTGGCGTGCTGACGCTGGTCACGTGCGCCAAGGCCCGCGCGATCCTGTACGGCCGCTATCACGCCACCATCGAAGACATCCAGAAACTGGCCAAACCCGCGCTTCGCCACCGCATCGCCGGCAACTACGCCGCGCAGGCCAACAACGTCAACAGCGAACGGATGATCGAAATGCTGATGGAAGCCGTCCCCGCCGACCGGCATTACGAGAAGCCTGCCGCGTAGCAACGGCGAGTGCCGTTTCCCTCGGCAAAACATCCTTTCCCGGTTTCCATCTGCGGGGCCGGCGGATAGAATTGTCGGAAACTGGCGAATCCCGCCGCCGCCTTACGCGCCTTCGTTCGAAAACGTTCCTGGCTCTGACACTCGATCAGCTGGTCCCTGGTATGTCCCAAGATTTCGAAAAACTCGGCGTCTTCTATTTAGGCAAAGAGTACGACCTCCAGCAGGGCAAGGTCCTGGACGGCTGGCTGTTGTACGAATCCAAAGACTTGACGACGCACGCGGTGTGCGTCGGGATGACGGGCAGCGGCAAGACGGGGCTCTGCCTGTCGCTGCTCGAAGAGGCGGCCATCGATGGCATTCCGGCGATCGCCATCGATCCCAAGGGCGACCTGGGCAACTTGCTGCTGGCTTTTCCGGATTTGAAGCCCGAGGACTTTCGTCCCTGGGTGGACCCGGCGGAAGCGACGCGGCAGGGGAAGACGGTCGACGAGTTCGCCGCCCGGGAAGCGAACAAGTGGCGGGAAGGACTGGCGGCTTGGGGCGAGGATGCCGCGCGGATCGCCATGTACCGGCAAGCCGCGGACATCGCCATCTACACGCCGGGCAGCAATGCCGGACTGCCGCTGACCGTGTTGCGGTCGTTCGACGCTCCGCCGTCGGCCGTGATCCAGGACAATGATGCCTTCCGCGAGCGCGTTACCTCCGCCGTTTCGGGGTTGTTGGCCTTGCTGGGCATCGCTGCCGACCCGCTGCGCAGCCGCGAACACATCTTGTTGGCCAGCTTGTTGGACAAATCGTGGCGGGACGGCGTCAACTTGCAGGTTGCCGACCTGATTCGAGGCATTCAGTCGCCGCCCTTTGACAAAGTCGGGGTCCTGGACCTGGAAGGGTTCTTTCCGGCGGCGGACCGCTTCAGTTTGGCGATGAGCATCAACAACCTGTTGGCCTCGCCGGGGTTCGCCGGCTGGCTGGAGGGCGAGCCGCTGAACGTTGGCCGGCTGTTGTACACGGAGCAGGGCAAACCGCGGCTGTCGATCATCTCGATCGCTCACCTGTCCGATGCCGAGCGGATGTTCTTCGTGACGATTCTGCTGAACGAAGTCGTGACGTGGATGCGGAGCCAGTCGGGGACGTCCAGTCTGCGGGCGATCCTGTACATGGACGAGGTCTTCGGCTACTTCCCGCCGACGGCGAATCCGCCCTCGAAGCAGCCGATGTTGACGCTGCTCAAGCAAGCCCGCGCGTTCGGCTTGGGCGTGGTGCTAGCCACGCAGAATCCGGTGGACCTGGACTACAAGGGCCTGTCGAACGCGGGCACTTGGTTTTTGGGTCGGCTGCAGACGGAACGCGACAAGGCCCGCGTGCTGGAAGGCTTGGAAGGCGCGTCCGCCGCCGCCGGACGGAGCTTTGACCGCGCGGCCATGGAGCAGACACTGGCCGGATTGGGGCAGCGTGTGTTCCTCATGAACAACGTGCATGACGACGAGCCGGCGATCTTCCAGACGCGCTGGACGCTGTCGTACCTGCGGGGACCGCTGACGCGGCAGCAGATCCAAACCTTGACGGCGCCGCGCAAAGCCGCGGCGGCGCCTGCAGCGGTGCCCACAGCCGGGGCGTCGGCGGCGACGGCCGTTCCCAGCCCCGCGCCGGCGGCGGCTCCATCCGCCGAGGCCCCCGCGGCGGCGCAGCGGCCGGTCGTGCCGCCCGACGTCAAGGAGTGCTTCCTCGCCGGCCGATCGGCGGCGTCGGGCAAGCGCTTGGTGTACCGGCCGGGCCTGCTGGGAACGGCCCGCCTGCACTACGTCCATGCCAAGAGCGGCACGGACATCTGGCAGCACGTCGCCTTGTGGGCCGCGGATGTTGCCGGCCAAGCCGGCGACGTCTGGGCGGCGGCGGACGAGTTGGCTGAGGCCGAGCCGGAACTCCAGGCCCAACCGGACGAGGACGGCTCGTTCGCGGTCCTGCCGCCGGAACTGGCTCGCAGCAAGAGCTACGCGTCGTGGACCAAGTCGTTCAAAGACTACCTGTATCGGGAACGGCCGTTGACGTTTCGCTTCTGCCCGGACCTGAAGCTCTTCTCGCGGCCGGACGAAAGCGAGGCGGATTTCCGCATCCGGCTGCAGACGGCGGCTCGGGAGCAGCGGGATCTGGAAGCGGAGAAGCTGAAGAAACGCTACGAACCGAAGTTCGCGGCGTTGGCCGACCAGAAGCTGCGTGCGCAACAGCGCGTGGACCGCGAGAAATCCCAGTACCAGCAGCAGAAGATGCAGACGGCCATCTCGTTCGGCACATCCATCCTCGGCGCGCTCTTCGGCAGGAAACTGACCAGTGTTACCAACGTCTCGCGGGCCGCGTCGGCCATGAAAGGCGTGGGCCGGAGTCTGGAGCAACGCGGCGACATCGGCCGCGCGGAGGAGAGCACGGAGCAAATCGAGGAGAAGATCTCAAAGTTGGAGGCCGAATTCCAAGAGGAGATGGCCCAGATCGAACACAAATCGGCGGCCGACCAGTTGCCGGTGGAGGAGGTCCCGGTCCAGCCGCGGAAGACGGACATCGCCGTCGGTACGGTCTGCCTGCTGTGGACGCCGTGGCATGTGAGTTCAGACGGAATCGCAGAACGAGGATTCTGAGAATGGCGATTGAAATTGGTTGTACGGGCTGTGGTCAGACTCTGCGCGTCGCGGACGAGCACGCGGGCAAGAAGGCACGTTGCCCGGCTTGCGGAACCATTGTCCAGGTGCCGGAGGCCGGCATGGCGGCGCCGCTGGAGCCGGTGGATCCGGCGGTGGAGCGTCCGTTCTCCGGCAAGCCCCAGGTTGCTCCCGACGCGAACCCGTTCGGCGATCGTCCGGAGCCGGCGCTGAATCCCTATGCCCCGCCCGGGACTTCGCCGTTCCAGCCTCCTCAATCCTACTTGCGGCCGCATCGCGGCGGAATGATCCTGACCTTTGGCCTGCTCGGCGTCTTGTGTTGTATGCCATTTGCCATTGTCGCTTGGGTGATGGGCGCCGCGGACCTGAAGGAAATCCGTGCGGGCCGGATGGATCCCAGCGGCCAGGGAATGACGCAGGCGGGCATGATCATCGGCATGATCTGGACCATTCTGGGCGGCATCTGGATCGTCATCAATATCGCGCTCGTCGCCGCCAACGCGATGTGACGCGGCCTCAGCAGGGACAGCGTTCGTATGGGGTTGACCTATTTCAAACGTTTCCTGATGGAAATCGACCTCTCCGGTCGGCTTTCTGACGCGGCGCACCTGCCCTCCGGCTATCGGCTGGTCGCCTGGGACGAATCGTTGTTGGAAGCGCACGCCGAGGTGAAATACCGCTGTTTCCACGAAGAAATCGACGCGCACGTCTTCCCGTCGCTGGGCTATCCGGAAGGTTGCCGGCGGCTGATGCGGGACATCACCCAGGGAGAAGGTTTCTTGGCGCAGGCCACGTGGCTGCTGGCTTGCACGAACCCGCTGACGGGGCGCGTCGGCTACTGTGGCACGATTCAAGGCATCCGCAACGGCAACGGCAAAGGGTCGGTACAGAACTTCGGCGTCGTGCCGGCGTACCGCGGGCAAGGCCTGGGAACCGTCCTGCTTGGGCGCAGCCTGGACGGGTTTCGCGAGGCAGGGGTCAGCCGGGTGACGCTCGAGGTGACGGCGAGAAACGAGGACGCCCAGCGGCTGTACCAGCGGCTGGGATTCCGCCTGGTGAGGACGGTTTACAAGACAGCCGAGGTTGCGTACGCCTGAGGGTTTGAGTACGCTCTGGACTTTCGACAAGTCACCGCGCGGGGGTTTTCTCCACCTTGAATCAACCAAGCTACACGCATCCATTCGACAACGGTCTGGTGTTGGTCGCCGAGCCGATGGATTGGCTGGAATCGGCGGCGTTCTCGCTGCTGGTCGCGGCCGGCTGCAGCCGGGATCCGGCCGACCGTTTGGGGCTGGCCAACCTGACGTGCGAGATGGCCCAGCGCGGCTGCGGCTCGCGTGACAGCCGCCAGTTCGTCTCCGACTTGGAGTTGCTGGGCGCGGATACCTCGGCTTCGGTCTCCACCGTCCACTGCAGTTTCGGCGGCGCCATGCCCGCCGAGAGCCTGCTGGAGACGTTGGCGATCTACGCGGATGTCGTGCGGCGACCGCACTTGCCGCCGGATCAGCTGGAGGACGCCCGCCAGGTGTGCATCCAGGAGATTCGCGCGGTCGAGGACGACCTGGCCCAGAAGGCGTTTCAGGAACTCCGCCGGCTGCAGTACGGCAGCCCGTTCGGCCGCTCGGCACCGGGCACGATCGAGGGCGTCGAGTCGGCCAGCCAGGACGATCTCGTGCGATTCTTTCGCGACGCCTATCGCCCCAACGGCGCCATTCTGAGCGTGGCGGGCAAATTCGATTGGCCGCAGTTGCTGGATCACGTCGCCCGCCTGCTGGCCGATTGGAGTGCCGGAGACGGTCCCGATTGGCAGGACGTGCCCGCCGCCGAGCGGGTGGTGCACCTGCCGCAGGACTCCAGCCAGACGCACATCGGCATCAGCTATGCCAGCGTGCCTTACTCGCATCCCGACTATTACGAAGCCCGGGCCGCCGTCGGCGTACTGAGCGACGGCATGAGTTCGCGGCTGTTCACCGAAGTCCGCGAGAACCGCGGCTTGTGCTACGCCGTGCAGGCCAGCTGCCATTCGCTCCGCGATCGGGGCAGCGTGCTGTGTTATGCCGGAACCACGACCGAGCGGGCGCAGGAGACGCTGGAGGTCGTCCTCGCCGAACTGATCCGGCTGGGCGAGGGCGTCGCCCAGGACGAGTTGGACCGTCTGAAGGCCAAGCTCAAGAGCAGCCTGATCATGCAACAGGAGTCGAGTCCGGCGCGGAGCAACTCGATTGCCGCCGACTGGTACCACTTGGGCCGCGTGCAGACGGTCGACGAGGTCCGGGCCATTATCGACGGCTTGTCTTGCCGCCAAATCAACACTTACTTGACATCCCATCCGCCGCGCGATTTCCGCCTGGTCACGCTCGGCGAGAACCCCTTGGAGTTGCCCGTTGGAATTTCGTAAGCAGACCCTGGATAACGGCCTGGAAGTCATCGCCGAATTGGCTCCGCACGCCTACACGGCCGCGTTGGGCTTCTTCGTCAAGACCGGCTCGCGCGACGAGGCGGACGACAACCACGGCGTCAGTCATTTCCTGGAGCACATGGCCTTCAAAGGGACGGCCACGCGCAGCGCGGCGGACGTGAACCGCGAGTTGGACGAGATCGGCTCGCACTCCAATGCCTACACCAGCGAAGAGCAGACCGTATATTTCGCGGCGTTTCTGCCGGAGTACCACGATCGCGCGGTCGGACTGCTGAGCGACATCCTGCGGCCGGCCCTGCGACAGGCGGATTTCGACACCGAGAAAATGGTGATCCTGGAGGAGATCGCCAAGTACGAGGACCAGCCGCCATTCGGCGCGCACGAGAAGTGCATGGCCGCGCATTTCGGCACGCACCCGCTGGGCCGCAGCGTTCTGGGCACGGCCCAGAGCGTCGGCCGGCTGACGCGCGACCAGATGATGGACTACTTCCGCCAGCGGTACAGCCCGCGGAACATCGTGCTCGTGGCCGCCGGGAACGTCGACTTCGGCCGGCTGGCGACGTGGGCCGAGCGGTGCTGCGGCGGCTGGGAGCCGTTCGACGCGCTCCGCCAGACCCCGCGGGCAGCGGCGCACAACAGCCTGGAGGTGTTTCACAAACCGGCGGCGGTCCAGCAGTACGTCATCCAGATCGCCAACGGTCCGGCGCTGGAGGACGAAGACCGCTACGCCGGCCGACTGCTGGCCACCGTGCTGGGCGACGACAGCGGCAGCCGCATGTTCTGGGAGTTGGTCGATCCGGGCTTCGCCGAAACCGCCTCGATGGGCGCTTGCGAGTACCAGGGCACGGGGATCCTGATGACGCACTTGTCCTGTGCCCCGGAGGACACGGCGGAAAACCTGGCCCGCCTGCGGGACATCCTGGCGGAAGCCGAAACCGGCGGGGTGACAGAGGCGGAGTTGGCGCAGGCCAAGAGCAAGATCCGCTCGTACATCGTGCTGCAGAGCGAGCGGCCGGTCAATCGCCTGTTCGCCGTCGGCGGCAACTGGATCGCGCGCCGCCAGTACCGCACGGTGCGGGAAACGATTGAGAGCTACGAACGGGTGACCTGCGGCGACGTGACGGCCTTGCTGCGGAAGTATCCGCTGACCGTCAACACCACCGTGGCCGTCGGGCCGCTGCGCGACGCGGCCGAGATCCTGGCGGCGGGCGAGAACGACCACGAATAGGCCCTTGCTGGCGAAAGATCGCCAACGAATCGCCGGCGTGGTGAGTCTCGCGGAAGAGGGTTCCCGGACAAGGGAAGGGGAAGAAAGCATTAGGACAAGGGAATGGGGACAAGGGAATGAGGATAAGAGGATTCTCGATCGCCTCATTCCCTTGTCCCCATTCCCTTGTCAACTCGTTTGGATCACGAGTCAGTCTTGGATTTCGAGATTCAGATTCGGTTGCGGCCTATCGCCCACGCCACTTTTCGCCGCACACTTTGCCGGACCGTTGTTTCGCGAACCGGGGCGGCGGCACAGCTTAACATCTGACAAAAACAAGCCGCTGTTTTTTTGCCCGGTCACTTCCCGGCGGCTATGTAATTACAGTGTGAGTTGACGTGAACGGGGTGAAGAAAAACGAAGTGAAAACCACGGGCTGTCACCAGCGGTAAGGGGAGGCTGTCATGCAAACACCACCGGGCCTGGCACGATGAGGAGCGGCCCGCCGGACGCTCCTCGAAAGCGACGATCCTTCGTGTTGTTCGAGGAAGAGAATTGCGGCAAAGGAACGGGGAACAAGAATCAGAAACCCTTTCAGCCAGAGGAGGTTTTTTTCCAAGACGCTTTGGTGTTGGTCGATTCCTGAGGTTCCGAAGTCTCCTTGAGACAGCAGACGAGAATGCGGCCGCCGTCGGCATGAGGCGGCGGCGACAGAACGGAACGGCCAAGACGGTTGCGTTTCGGACTGCGGCTCGACGTAAAGAAAACGACGCCTGCAGCGCAGCGGGGAGCAACGCCGTAGAGCCCAAGGTTTCCTGAGAAACCCCGGTGCCTCCGACGGCCAGCGACGAAACCCAACAGCTGCCCACGCACGCGCGCCATGCCCCACGGGGCCAGACAGACCGGGCCGGAAGCGACGCGTCACGACCTTCCCTTCCATTCTCCAAGTCACAAAACGCAAGACCCTCTTCGCTTGGCCGGCGTCGAGGGTCTTTTCTTTTGCGCGGCGCTGACGGTCGCATGCGATTTCGCCACGCTCGTTTAACCGCGACCCAACGGGGAGCGCGCGGGATGGACGTCCAGCGTGACGCCCGCGCTCCCCGTTGGGTCGCGGTTAAACGACCAATCCGCTCACTTCCGCCGCAAGGTGAAACTCGTGTAGTGCAAGCCCGTTTCGTCGTCGGTCAGCAGGCTGCCGCTGGGCGCCAGGTAGCGGGCCAGGACGGCGAACGGCGGCAGGGGATGGTCGCGCAGGGCGTCGTTGACGGCGCGGAAGAAGCGGTTGTTCTCGGCCCCTTGCGCGAGCCGTTGCCGCGTCGTCTCGGCCGTGGCAATCTCGTACCACAGCCGCAGGGCCTCCTCCGGCCGGTCGAACGCGATCAAGCTGGCCCGCGCGCCGCCCGGTTGGCTGCGGATCTTGCTGGCGATCAGGCGGAACTCCAATTGCCCGGCCAGCGACTGGCTCGTGTCGCTCTTGGCCACGATCGCCTGCTTCAGCAGGTCCAGGGCGTCGGTCGCCAGCAAGTAGTCGTCGACGATCGCGATGGCCGGATCGGGCTGCCGGATCAGCGGGCGGTTCGGCGGTTCTTTGGCTCGCGGTTTTCCCGTGGGGACTCGGTGGATCGTCACGCCGGCGAAGGTCTCGCGGGCCATCTGCGGCCCGGCCTTGGCGACCATTGTTTCCAGCGTCTTCTCGAAGGCTTTCGCGTCTTTCAGCTTGACGCCCAAGAGGTTTGCGCGGCTGTTCAAGCGCGCGGGCCGCACCATCGCGTTGACCAGCGTCACGCGGCCGGCCAGGGCATCCACCACGTCCTTGCGGAAGTCGATCCCCAAACGGTCCTTCACCTCGCGCTCGAACGAGGACGCCAACGCCCCTTCGCCGCGGATCTTGTCGTACAAGGAAGCGAAGCTGGCGTACGTCTTGCCGAGGTCCCAATTCACGGTCATGTAACTGGCTGCATCTGCCGGCACCCAGTTCTCCGGCGTGGTATCGCCCGCGCGTGGGGCGATCAGTTCCAGCACGCCTTGGCGGGGACTGTCGAGCAGCAAGTGCAGTTGCGTCACCGCGTCGAATTCCTCGGTGGCGAACGTCATGCTGCCGCCGGCGCCCTGGACGCCGTTCAGGCCCAGGGCGGGAAACAGGGCCACGAGCGTTTGCGCGCCGGCGTTGCCGCGCGACGCACGGCTGAACAGCGTCACCGGATCGACAAAGAACTCGACTTGCGGCGGCTGGTCTTCCGTTCCGGCACAGCGGCGCATGACGGCGGCAAAGTCCGGGTTGTCGGCCAGGGGGCGGACCCCTTCCGTTTTCTTTCCGCTCCAGGCGTTCAACATGCCCTTGGTCACTTCCAGATCGCTGGTGACCAGGACCACGTTGTCGCGGACGGCGAAGACCACCTGCCGCGTCTCGTCGCCAGGGCGGTCGAAGATGGTCAGCTTGGTGTCCCCCAGCGTCTCTGTGGATCGCGTGGACCCGTCGTCTTCGATTCCTTGGGCAATCCGGTTCAAGAGTTTCTCCACCATCGGCAGCCGTGGGCCCACATCGACCAAAAATACGATCGCGGGGCGGCTTTCTTCCGGCGTGACGATCGCCAGGCACATTTCGCCCTGCGGGATCGACAGCAGATCGTCCAGCGAAGCCCCGATCTGCTCCTCGGCACGCTTGAACGCTTCGATAGCCGAGCCGTACAACTGTGAGACAAAAGGCTGCATCGCCGGGTCCTGCGTGATCCGGCCAATCGCCGTCTCCTTGAATTTGGCCACGGTCTCGGCCGTCACGGGAAACCGCACGTACAGCACGGTGTTTTCCGGCAGCAAATGGGCCGCATCGGGGCGGTCCGCGGCGGCGGCCAGGGCGGGCATCAGAAACAGGATCGTCGCCGCCACGTGCAGCGAGTGGGTCACAACGCGAGAGCGGATGCAGGTCATCGTATAGCTCCTGGGTTCCATGCGAGAAAGTGCGGCGGCCGGAGGTCGCGTGCGTACATTTGGGAGTGCGGCGCCTTGTCGCCGCTTTGGCCCGAAGACGACACAACGACCGTTGCTTTGTGTTCTGGTGCCTCGCTGTGTCTCCTGAACCCAATCGGCGGCACCGCTGCCGACTGCAGTCCAAAGCGGTGACAAGGCACCGCACTCCAAGATTCGCACCGCACTCCAAGACTCGGTTGCGGCGGCTGCCCGGATTCGTTGACCGCACACAGTACAATACCGCCGAGCGGGGCGTGAAGTTTTCCCGAAGGCGGAAAATGGGGCGAACTTGCCGCCGGCGCAAAGCTTGCGGTTCAAACCAAGGATTCGGCCTTGACTGGCCTTTCTTGGCGGATTTGGCTAGAATAGGCGTTAGGGTCGAGGCACGGGCCTGATGATGATGTTGGATGGCCCTGCCGTCGAGCGTCCTGTCCCCGGACGAGATGGCGGGAGGCCCGCGTCCGGCAGTCTAAAGGGAGCACGAACATGGCGAGCAAGTGGAATCAACTTCTGCCGCTGGCACTGACCTTCACGCTCTGCGTTTTTCTGCCGCGCTGGCTTGCGGCGGCGGATGCCAGCACGGATACCACCAACCAGACCACCAATGGGACGACGAACACCGCCGGCCAACTCCAGGGCAGTGAGCGGTTCCTGCGAGAAAATCGCGAAGTGGGACAGATGGTGGGAGGAGACGCGCAGGGCGTGGGCAACCTGCGCGGCCAAACAGATGCCGGAGGCCAGAGCACAAGCAGCATGTTCGGCGGCCAGAGCGGCTACAATTCCCGGAGTCAGTTGAGCAACTTCATGAACTCCGGGATGTTCGGTTCCTCCTCACGCCAGCAGCGGCAGCAACTGCGCGTGCCGTTGCGGATCGGCCCCAACAGCTTCCCTTTCTCGTCGGCGCCCCCCTCGGTCACCAGCGGACCCAATCTGCAGGTGCAGAATCGGCTCGCACGGATGCCTCAGTTGAAGGACCGGGGTTCGGTGCAGGTGGAGATGCAGGGTCAGGTTGCGGTTCTGCGCGGCGAGGTAGCGTCGCAGCACGAACGGGACCTGGTCGCACGATTGGTGCTCTTGGAGCCGGGGATCGCGGACGTACGAAACGAGTTGCAGGTGGGCTCGGCGGCAGCGCCGAAGCCGGCGCCGCAGCCGTCCCCGAAGCCATAGTGTACTCGTCGTGCCCCGGCGTTCCGCTCGCCGTCGCAACGCCGGGCGAAGGCCCGTTGAACGCCGTCGCTGGCTCGGAGGGTGACGGGGCGTTTCTTTGCTGGATCAGCCGCTGCGTCGTGCTCATCGGCAGTTGAATCGTCGTCGAGCGCAGCTGCGTCTGGTTGTTGCCGGCGGGCTCGTACGTATGCACTTTTTGCCAGCTGTCGCGCGACCGAGCCGCACTCGGGGACTCGCCTGCGTACGAGGCCGGCCGAACGCCTTCCGCTCCGGCGGACGACAGCGGCGCAAAATAGCCTTGGGGTGCCGGCTCAGGATTCTCGGGCGCTTTGCCGGGCAGCACGTTGACCGATTGATCGCCCATCACGACTTGACCGCTGGTCGAGGTGAACACGGGCAGCAGGCTGATCGACTTGCGGACCCCCCCTACCTCGTCCCAGGGAATCCAGATGCTGTAGGAGGCACCGAGTTCGGTGGCCGAGTAGTGCTGGGTGAACTGCTCCGGCGTGAAGGCGAACTTGCGGCTGGGCGTCTGGGACGGTCTGCCGTCCTGCGAATCGTCGTAGGCGTAGACCACCAGTTGCCCCTCGACGGGCACCGTCTTGTCTTTGGCGTTGTAGAAGTACAGCCGGCCGCCGAAACCTCGCGTCGGCCGCTGGCCCGGCTGTGTGTACATCGCCTCGGACCAAATTGCGATCAGCCGCGCCGGGGCTTGGTACGCGCTCTCCTTAATTCTCTCGTCCTTGCCGGTGATCACCAGCTTGTCAGATGCCTTTCGCAGGCCGCCCAAGTCCATACTCTGGCAGCCGGCCAAGAACGCGAGTACCAACGCGGGTAACGTGTGTCGGAATGTCATGGCCGTCATCCTTGACTTGCGTTGAATCCTGATTCGCGATGGTTGAACAGCGTGGGCACGGCCAACAAGTAGGCGGTGCCACACAAGTCCTCCGCGTGCTTAGGGTCCCTGCGGCAGGCGGCGGGCGGAAGTGTACGCATCAGAGGCGCCCGGCGGGTACGGCCCGGCGGGCTGCGCCGGCGGCGGCTGACCGGTGCCATCGTAGCGCAGCATCGCTCCGGGGTATCCCGCTGCGGGCGGCCACGGCTGATAGCCGGTATTGGAGACTGGTTCGGGGGCCGGGGCGGCGCCGGCTGGCGGTGCCGACGGCTCCAGTTCGGCGGGCGGACGGACTCCGCCGGGTCCGGGAGCCGGCAGCATCGGCTGTAGCTGACCGTCGCCCGCCGGCAGCGGCGTTGGAACCGGATCGATCCCGGTCGGGTTCGCGTCGGGGAAGATCGTCGGGACGTCGGTTTGGCAACCGCACCAATCACCCGGACGGGCGGACAACCCCACGTCGCCGTAGATCGAGACGACGTCCGCCAAACACCAACTCATCCGCTCCGACTCGGCCAGCTTGATTCGATCCAGGTCCTCGTTGTCACGAATGATGTGCGGTGTCAAGATGATCAACAGTTCCTTGCGAGTCTCGCTCTCCTGCGTGAACTGGAACAGGGGGCCAACCACAGGCACGTCCGACAGGAACGGAATTCCCCGCACGATGTTCCCTTTGGTCGTCTGAATGAGGCCGGCAAACACCGTGGTCTGCCCGCTTCGGGCGCTGATCGTCGTCGTCGCCTGGGCCTTGTTGATGTTGAACTGGGTAAACGTCCCCCCACCTGGCCCCCCCGTCGGCAGCTCCACCCCCTCGGTCGTGCTCAACTCGGACTTCGAGGCATCGACTTCCATCACGATCAGTCCTTCCGGCGTGATCTGCGGCGTCACCCCGACGATGAGACCGGTCTCGACGTCCTCGATATCCTGTTGCGAGTTGTTGTTGTT
>CAYUFW010000001.1:0-10324 GCA_964443915.1 uncultured Pirellulaceae bacterium | reverse complement strand
AGCCAAACGCGAGACCGTCGCTCCGACGCTGATATAGGCGGGCTGCTTGTCGAGGGTGGTCACGGTGGGACGGCTCAGCACCTGGGCGCGTCCTTCTTCTTCCAGGGCTCGCAGGAGCGCCGATACCGCGTCGCTGCTGGCCGCCAAGACCAGACCGCCGTAGCCGAGTTGGCTTACCCGCCCCAGCCCAAAGCTCGTGAGGCTCTGTCCAAGGACATTGTTCTGATTGGAGGTCGACGTGTCACCGAGCGGCAGGTTGTTGAAGTTGAAGCCTGGCGCGTCACCGTACAGGTCCGTGTTGTTGGGGTTGACGTAGGTTCGATCGAACAACAGCGAATCCTGCAGCCCCCACTCCGCCCCGAACTCGAAGTCCTTGCTCAGCACCACTTCCGCAATCATGACGTCGATCTTGATCAACGGTGGCTTGCGGTCGATCGACTCGACTACGTGTTTCACTTCGTCAAACAGTTCCGGCGCCGCACTGATGATGATCGAGTTGCTGATCGTTTCCGGAACGACGATCAAGCGGCGGTTCCACTGTATGTCCGGGCTTTCCGGCGAAATCTGCAGCTGCTGTTGGAACAACGTCGTGCGGCTCTGGACCCACTCGCTCAGGGCTTCCGCCACGTTCTCGGCCGGCACGTTGGCCAGCCAATACACCATCGTCTTGTGTTCCCGCAGGCTCTGTTCGTCCAACCGCATCAGGATCGCTTCGACGACGCCCAGGTCGCCTTCGGAGCCGGTGGCGATGATGCTGTTGGTGCGCTGGTCGACGCCGAAGCGGACGGGGACCAGCGTGCTTTCGCCGCTGGCGGCCGCCGACTGCATGCCCGAGGCGAGAAACGGACTGACCGTTCCTTGGCCGAACAGCGTGCCGCCGGTGGTTTGCGTGGTGGTTTGCTGGCCCAGCAGTTGGGTCAGCATGGTGGACAAACGGGTCGCGTCGCCGTTGACGATCGTAAAGACCTTGATTTGGGCCGAGGCGTTGGGCAGGCGGTCCAATTCGGTGATCAGGGCCTCGATCAGCCCCATGCTCTTGGCCGGCGCCGTGACGACCAGCGCGTTGCTGTTGGTGTCGACCGTGACTCGCACGTCGGCCAGCAGCCCCGATTCCAGGACTTTTCCGCCTTTCGCGTCGACGGTCATAAAGGACAGGATCGCGGAGCGGATCCGGGCCCGCTCTTCCTGCTGGCCGAACGTCTGGCCGACGCCGAAGGTGCCGGTCCGGGTGGCGCCCAGCGGCACGCGGCTGCCGACCAGTTGCCAGTTGAGCGCGTCCTGCAGCACAGGACCGATGTCGCTGGCCAGCGCGTTTTTCAGCCGGAAGATCTTCAACTCGTTGCCGGCGGCCGTGGTTTCCACGTCCAGTTTGGCGATCATCCGCCGCACTTCCTCCATGTCCGTCGGGCTGGCCTGCACGATCAGCGAATTGGTGCGGTAGTCAGCCACCACGTTGACGCGCGTTCCCAAGCCCGGACGGGAGGTGCCGGTCGTGGCCGCCGCGGTTTGCTGCTGGGTCGTCTGGCCCAACCTGTCCACGAAAAAGCCCTGGATGGTCTCTTGCGCGTCCACTGCCGAAATGTGCTTCAGCTGGAAGACCTCAAACTGCGCCGCCGGCTCGGACGGCTGATCCAGCTTGGCGATCAACTCCTTGACCTTCTCCACGCTTTCCGGCCGCCCGATCAGCATAATCGCGTTCGGCTTGACTAGCGCTTGGATGTTGACTTTGCCCTGGCGCGTGGACAGGATGTCGTTGTAGACGGTGGTGATCAGCGTGGTCAGCACCTGACAACCGACGTTTTTCAGGTAGACAATTTCGATCGCCGGCTCCGTTTCGGCGCTGGAGCTTTCGATCTCGGCGATGATCTTCTTGACGCGTTCCACGTCCCGTTTGTGGCCGCGGATGACCATCGCGTCCAGGCCTTCGATGTACTCGATCTGCACGGGGCCGATCAAGCCGCCCTCGTCTTCGGCCGGAACCGCCGGGCCGGCCTCCGGCGGCGGCGTTGCGGCGGCGGGGGCTGGGGCGCCGGGTGGCGGCGCGGCGGCCGGGGGCGCGGCAGCTGGGGCCGCTGGCGCGGCAGCGGCCTCTTGCGGGACCGCGGCCGAGGCGAGCCGCGCGGCCGGGCCGTCGGCGGTGCCGCCCGTCTGCATCAGGATCACCGCGCGCTGCACCTTCTGCGGATCGGCGCGGTCGAGTTGGATCAAATCGGTCTGTTGGTCGGCGGCGTCGGCCGGCCGGTCCAATGCCTGCACGACGCGTTGCCAGACCTGAACGGACTCGGCGGCTCCGAGGTAGGACACCGAATTGTCTTGGCGATTCACTTGCAGCACCGGCTGCAGGCCTGACTCGGCGGCCACACTGAACACCGTTGCCTGGCCGTCGCTGGCCGTGGCCCGCGTCAAACGCTGACCCAAGAGGCGGACCAGGTTGTTTTCCAGTTCACCCCCCGTAACGTGCCGCAGCGCCGAACCGCGGCTGGACCGCGCCGGCGGCGGCGACGTCGCCGCGGCCGCGGCCGGCTTGGCGGGCGTACCGGACGACTGCAGTGCTTGCTCGATCCGGGCTTGCGTGTCTTCCGAGGCGACCACCAGCAGTTGCGACGTGCGCGGGTCGGCGGCAATGCGGGCGCCGGCGGCGGGCGGGAATTTCTTGCGCAGGTTTTCCAGCGCCTCGTCGAGCTGACCCGTGTCGACCTGGTAGCTGCGGACGACGGCCGGCGCCGCGGGTGCCTGCGGCGACCGCGGCTTGGCGGCAGGCTGGTCCATGGCTCCGATCAATTGGCCGGCCAGCTGCTGCGTCGTATCGCCGCCTTGGACCAGAATTCGATTGCCGCTGCGATCCACCACGATTTCGAACGGGGAGCCTTCGCCGGTCAGCATGTTGTCCAGTTGCGGGACGATCTCGCCCGCTGGCGCGTGCTGCAGCCGGTAGGCTCGGAAACCGGGCGGCGTGGTGTCCTGGGCCCAGAGCAGCCAAGTGAATCCTGCCAGCGTGACGGCCATCCCGGCAAACAAGGTCCTTCGGCGAACGGAGAGCAGTTGGATGCGTGCTGTCATGACAATCGTGTCCTTCGGGCCGCGTCAAGTCCCGCGTGGCAAGCTAAGTCCTGAGCGACGATCACGAGCGCCGCATGGCCGCCTGCAAGCCTTTGACGTGCTAGCTGTACGCTGGCCGCAGTCGATCCGCAAAATCCGCACATCCAGAAAAATCGGCATAACTTGACACGCTCCTGAGAAGAAGTTGTCGTCCGCCTGCGAAATGCAGACGACGGCACGAATTCGCAAGGCGGAGAAATCTGCCGCAATCTGGCGGCCCGCCCCGAAAAAGACTCAAGTTCGGCGTGATTCGATCTTCCTCGGGCGGCCCGGTTTCGCTACTATCCCCCCGCTTTTTCAGTGCCAGGGGCTGATTGCATCCGCAAGCCAGTCAGGCCCCGCCCTTGGCGATTGGACTACGGGACCTGCGCATTGTCCTTCCAGCAAAGGGGACTCCGACATGAGACTGTTGTTCAGTAAGAGATTTCGCTTGGTGGTTGCCGCCACTTCCATGCTCCTGCTGCCGTTGCAGCAGTTGCTGGCAGCCAACCCTCAGCTCTCCGGGATGCCCGCGGCAGGGCGGGCGGCGATCCGGGATGTCGCGCTGCAAACGGGCGGGGAGCTGCACGGCCAGGTGGTCGACGCCCAGAACAATCCCTGCGGTCAAGTGCCGTTGCGGGCCGTCCGGACCTCGGATCAAGCGGTCGTGGCCTCGGCGCAGACGGACGCCCAAGGGCGGTTTGCGCTGCGGGGGCTGGCGGGGGGAGTGTACCGCGTCGAGACGCCGGCCGGCGCTGCGGTCTACCGGGTCTGGGCCCCGAACACGGCTCCGCCCTCGGCGATTGCGTCCGCCCTGGTCGTGCAAGGCGATCCGACGATGCGCGGCAACTTGGGCGGCCTCGGCTGGTTCGGCTGGACGCTGATCGGCCTGGGCGTCGCCGCGGCGATCGCGCTGCCGTTGGCGCTGGATGACGATGGGAGCTGAGGCGAAGCACCCGGCTGGCGGTTCAGAAGATCCGAGAGTTCGCTCCTGGAGGATGATTGGCGAAGGTGAGGCCATGAGAAAGCTACAACGGATGATCCGGGTGACGGTCGTGAGCCTGGCGTGTCTGGCTTGGCTGCTGCCGCCGCCCGTGGTGCGGGCCTCGCAGCCGGACGGCGGCGGGCCAACTGCGGCGGCCGGGATTGTCGACGTGCGTCTGGACGAACGAGGCGCGGTGCGCGGCATTCTGCTCGATGGGGCGGGCCAGCCGCTGGCGGGTCGGCCGGTGGTGCTCCGGCAGACCAGCGGCACGGCGGCCAGCACGGAAACCGACGCTGCGGGCCGCTTTGTGCTCCGCGGCGTCAGCGGCGGCGTCCACTGCCTGCTCGCGGGTGATCGGAGCGTGACTTGCCGCGTCTGGACGCCGGCGGCCGCGCCGCCGGCGGCGACCGATCAACTGACCGTCGTGGCGGGGTCGCCGCTGGTGCGCGGCCAGCAGCCGATCTATGAGATCCTCCGGAATCCGCTGTTCATCGGTCTGGTCGTCGCGGCCGCGATCGCGATTCCCATCGCCCTGCACGACGACGGAAGTTGAGCGGGCTTTCTGGCAGCGTTTTCTCACTTCTGCAGTTTCACTCCCCGGCGGGCCGATGTCGCTACTCAGGTCGTTCGGATCCAACGTGCTTTGCCGACGGGTCGCGCCCGGCGCTCGCAGCCGCGGAAGGGGTTCCGCCGCTCGGAGTTGCCGAGAGCGCCCAGAGAGCGGCGGGCGCATCGTTGCCGGACGAGCCTTCCGCGCCGCAGCGGCGCTGCGGGTCGGGTGCCTGATCGCCGTGCTGGGTGTCTTGTGCGGCTGCCAGAACGCGACCTTCCAAGCCAGCAAGCTGCCGCCGGAGTACGCCGCCGGCCCCACGACGGGCACGCGCAAGATCGACTTGTCCAATCTGGCCCGCAACTCGGTGCGCAGCGAAGCGATCTATCCGGGCGACGTGCTGGAAGTCACAATCGCCACGGGGGTGGAGGAGAAGAGTCCGGAAAGCTGGCCGCTGCGGGTTTCCGACGCGGGCGACATCGACATTCCATTGGTGGGCCCCGTGCACGTCGCCGGCTTGCTGCTGCCCGACGCCGAACAGCTGGTCCGTCACGAGTGCATCACGCGGCGGCTGTACCGCGATCCGCTGGTTTCGGTCTTGCTGCGGAACCGGAAGAGCATCCGCGTGACCATCGTCGGCGCGGTGGAAAAACCGGGCACCTACGAATTACCCGCCGTCAACAGCGACCTGTTGGCGGCCTTGATCGCGGCGGGCGGACTGAGCGAGAAAGCCTCCACGATCGTCGAGATCCGCAACATGGGTGACGCCAACGTCTTGCCTGGTGCGAGCAGCGATCCGCGGCGGACCGTGGCCCAGGCTGGTTCGGTGCGCGTCGACTTGATCGCCGCCGGCCAGGGCCTCAGTCCCGATTATCGGATCGACGACGGTTCGGTGATCATGGTCCGGGAAGAGGAGCCGACGACGATTCAGGTGATCGGCCTGGTGCGGAAGCCCGATCAGTTGGAGATCGACCCGGGCAAAGAGGTGCGGTTGCTGGATGCCATTGCCCTGGCGGGCGGGCTGACGCTGGAGCTGGCCGACAAGGTCCACGTGATCCGCAACCTGGAGAAGGCCGACAAGCCCGTGGTGATCCAAGCGTCGATCCGCGAGGCCAAACGCGGCGGTCCGGCCAATCTGCTGTTGGCGCCCGGCGACGTCGTGAGCGTCGAAGAGACCCCATTGACGTTCACCGTTTCCACGATCCAGAACTTCGTCCGCTTTGGTTTTTCCTCCGCGATTCCCGGCATGTGATCCCGCTGGCACCCAGAACATGACCCACGAGACTCAACCTGCAGCCGACGACTTGGCCCCCACGTCTTCGGCGGACAGCATCCTGGCCGTGATGCGGTTCCTCCGCGTGGTCTGGCACCGCCGCACGTACCTGGTCAGTGCGCTGGTCGTGGCGGGTTTGCTGGGCGCGCTCTACTACTTCACCGCCCAACGCATCTACCAGGCGACGGCCCAGCTGTTGATCCTGCAAACCGGTCCCGAGATGCTCTCGCCCGCGATGGCCGGGGCGACCAACCGCGAGGCCCTGATCCCCACGTACGAACGCCTGTTCAGCAGTGCCATTGTCTTGGAGGGGGCGATCCGCGAGTTGCTCAAAGCCCCGCCCCAGGTGCGGACCGATTTTGCGGCCCTCCCCCGCGAGAAATGGCTGGACGTGCTCCGCAAGAACCTGACCGCCAGCGCCGTCCGCCGCACGAACGTCGTCGAAGTCAGCTACCGCTCGCGGGATCCCAAGGCGGCGGAAGCCGTCGTCCAGGCCGTGGTCCAGTCGTATCTGGAGTTCATGGAGCGCAATCACAAGAACGTCTCGGCCGAGATCGTCCAGATCCTGGAAAAGGAACGGGCCGAGATCTCGGGCCAGTTGGACAAGCGGCAGCGCGACTTGCTCGACGTCCAGAAGAAAGTGCGGGACCTGGGCCTGTCCGGCAAACAGGATGTGGTCCACCCGGCCGTGCAACGCGTCCTCCGCCTGAACGAAGCCTTGGTCAAGGTCCAGCAGGACCGCCTGCAGTTGGAGGCCTCCCTGGCCGCCATCCGGGCCGCCGTCCGCGACGGCGCCGACCTGCGACAGCACATGAACGACATCGAGCCGCTGGTCGGGCGGGAAATGATGCTCAGCACGATGGGCCTGAACACGCAAGACGCCGAAACCCGGGCCACCATCGAACGCCGACTGATGGAAGACCGCGCCAAACTGCAGACGCTGTTGGAGCACTACGGCGACGCGCATCCCAAGGTCGTCGAAGTGACGCAGTCGATCCGCGGGGCCGAGGAATACCTGAGCAACTATCAAGTCTTGGCCGAACAGCGGCTGTCGGGCCTGGACGACCACCGCCTGGGCCCGATGCTGATCGCGATGGTCGAGGAACGCCTGGCCAACCTCTGGGAGCACGAAAACAAACTGGGCCGCCAGTACGCCCAGGCGGAGGAAGAAGCCGTCCAGCTGAACGACCGCATGGCCGAATTGCGGATGGTCGAACACGACTTGACGCGGCTCCGCAATCTGCACGACGCCCTGCTGACCAGAATCAATAACATCGACATCGGCAAGGACCAATCGGACCTGCGCGTGGCCGTGGTCAGCGAACCGAAGGCGTCCCACCGGCCGGTCTCGCCGCGGCTGTCGCTGGTGGGCATGATGTGCTTGCTGGGCGGGATGGGCGTGGGCGTGGCCTTGGTCTATGTGCTGGACGTGCTGGACGACCGCTTCCGTTCGCCGGAAGAACTGCAGGAGCAATTGCGGGTGCCCGTGCTGGCAATGATCCGCCAGTTGTCGGTGACCGAAGCGGCAGGTCTGGAGGCGATCCAGGTCCACGTCGCGCCGGAGTCCGTGGAGAGCGAGGCTTTCCGCACGCTGCGGACGACCTTGGCCTTCTCCGGACAGGACATGGAGCGGATTGCCGTCACGAGCACGGAGCCGGGCGACGGCAAGACCACGGTCATCGCCAATCTGGCCGTCTCCTACGCTCACGCCGGCAAACGCACGCTGCTGATCGACTGCGACCTGCGGCGGCCCGGACTGACCAAGCTGTTCGAGATGCGTGGGCGAGGCGGCGTCTCGGAGATCCTCCGCTCGGACGGCGACATCGCGGCCATGTGCGACGAGCGTTTGCAGGCGACCGGCATCGAGGGGCTGGACATCCTGCCCTGCGGCCCCAAACCTTCGAACCCGGCGGAACTGCTTAGCGACACGCGGCTCTCCGACCTGCTGGCCTGGGCCGAAACGCACTACGATCAGATCCTGGTAGACTGCCCGCCGATTCTGGCTGCCAGCGATGCCGCGATCGTCGGCCGCTTGACCGACAGCTTGATTCTGGTCGTGCAGCCGGAGAAGAACCACCGCCGGCTCGTGCTGCGGGCGGTCGCCGGCCTGGCCGCCATCGGTGTCCACATCGGCGGCGTCGTGGCCAACAAGATCAGCACGGAAAAGAACGCCAGCTACTACGGCTACGGCGGGTACGGGTACGGCTACGGGTATGGCTACGGCTACGGCGAGACGCACGCGGACGACGAGGCCGAGAAGAACCGGACGGATTCGCCGACGCTGAGGGTGGTCGGCACCGAAACGGACAGCGATGCGGAACCGGAAGCCGCGGCGGCGCCGAAACGCGAGTCGCGCCGCGCCCGCGTCAAGCCGCGGCGAGCGGCATGACCGGCAGGCCGTGAGCGCACGCGGAAGAACGGAATTCATTCCATTCCCGAACGGAGTGAAATCCGTTCTACTCGGGCGGCGGGGCAAACGCCAGAATGCCCAGCGCCAGCAGGAACGCCGGGCCCCCGACGGCCAGCAGGGTCACGGAAAACGGGTCCCACGTCAGCTCCAACGTGCTGTGATCCTGAACCGCGGCCCCCACCACGGCCACCGCGTTGTTGACCGCGTGACAGAACATGGCGGGCCACACCGAACCGGCCCGCCACGCGATCGTGCCCAGCCAGAGACCCAGCGGAACCACGCCCAGGACGTGGATCGGATCGAGGTGCGCCGCCGAGAAGATCAGCGCACTGGCTCCGACCGCCAGCAACGGCGGCCAGCGGCGCAGCAGCCGGCTCTGCAAGTACCCGCGGAACAGCAACTCTTCGACGAATCCCGGCACCACCGCGACGATCAGGATCAAGCCCACGGGGAAATCGCGAACGTGGGTCCGCATCATCGCGTCGACCAGCTTCAGTTGGTCGCTCATCTCGTCCACCAGCAGCGACAGCAGCTGCGACGACAGCACGCCGATGATCGGTGTGCCCGCCATCAGCACGAGCCAACTCCAGTACGGCAGACCGCCGCGCCGCAGGCTGAGCCGGTCCCGCAGCCCCTGAGGCGAAAACCAGGCGGCTCCCACGGCAGCCCCCAAAAAAACCAACTGGCCGGGCAGAACAATGGCCAACAGACCCAACCGCGTCTGCGAGAAATCCTCCAGCCAATTCGTCATGGACGGACTCTGCTGAAGGCCGCGGGCTCCCATCGCGATGAACATCCCGGCCGCCAGGACAACGCCGCCGACAACGGCGGCGACGGGGATGGACAGCGTGCCCACCACCAGCGCCGTCCAGACTCGCGGACGGACCACCGCCGTCTGCACGATCGGCGTCCCAACGAGTTCAGCCATGACGACTTCGTCAGCCGGCGGCGGAGAAGGCGTCGTGTAGGGGCCGGGCATCGACACAGAATCAGGCGGCGTCAATTTGTCATCGAAGGTCATGTTTCAGATTGTGACGATTCCCAGGCTCCTCGCCAAGCGGCTCGGATCAGAACCAACTCACCTCTTTTCCCAGACACAGCCTCTGGCGTGCCGAAATCCGGTCAGTCTTGCAACCCCGCTCGAAACGCATCCCCCAGCGAAAACCAGGCCGCCAGGGCCACGGCGGCCGTTTCGACCCGCAAGATGCGCGGGCCCAAGCCGACGCGTCGCCAGCCGTCGGCGTCAGCCAGTTCTTCGTCGGTGAAACCGCCTTCAGGCCCTACGGCGCAACAAACGGCGCCAGGCGGGGTGGGCAACGCCAGTTCGGCGATCGGCCCGGCGTCAGGACCGGGGTGCGCCAACAGCCGTAACGCGGCGCGGCTGGCGTGGCGGCCGAACTCGGGCAAGGTCTGAGGCCGCGCGATCTGGAGCAGGCGGTTTCGGCCGCATTGTTTGGCGGCCTCGATCACGTACCGCCGCAGCCGCCCGAGGGCCGCTTCGTTCGGTTCGGCGACGCTTCGTTCGGTGATCAACGGAACCAGGCACGCCACGCCTAACTCGACCACTTTCTCGACCAGCCAGCGTTGCCGGTCGCCCTTGGGCAGCGCGACACCTAACGTGATTTCGGTCTTCAATTCGCGGCTGATCTCGTGACGAGCTAGCACTGCCAACGCGACGCTGGATCGGCCGACGGCCGTGATCCTCGCAGGAAACTCCGCGCCGCTGCCGTCGAACAGCGTCACGAGGTCCCCCACCTTGCCGCGGAGCACTTTGACCACGTGCTCGGCCTCCGCGCCGCTCAGCAGCGCGGTGTCCTCGGTGACGGGTTCGTCGACAAAGAATCTCTTGCTCATCGCGGCAACTCGGCGCTTTTCCTGGAAGTCCCGCGTCGATTCTACCGATTAGCTAAGCGATGCGGAACCGCTGCGTTAGGAGCCGTGGTCCGGGAAAGCGAGAGATTCGCAGCCTCTTCGGCCCCCTTTGCCCAGAACGGGATTCCATGCGCCGTACCCAAGATAGTCCGTGCT